>DATLUQ010000036.1 GCA_035533015.1 Gemmatimonadaceae bacterium
CGCGAGCAGGAGCACGAAGAACGGAAGCACTCCGGCGCGCGCGAGCGCGAGCGTGCGATGATAGTGGCCCCCGGCCAGGAGTGCGGCGTTGCCCTGCAGCCACACGGTCGCGTTGCCGTGCAGGCGCACACCGGCGAGGGCGGGGCCGAGCGCGATGAATATCCGAGCGAGCGGCGGATGCACCTGGTCGACGTCGGATCGGCCATACTGCCACCAGTTCAATCCCGCCGCCAAGTGCGCCTCTTCGTCGTACGTCTGATTGAAGTGCGATGACGCCCTGACGAGGAGCGCGATCGAGGCGATCGCAATGCCAATGGCCATCGCGCGCATCCAGCGGCGCCCGCTGCGTTCCGCATCGTCCGAACGGTCCGATGCCATCTGGCCTCCCACCCAGCGTGTCCCGAATCCGAAGCAGCTCTGCCCTGCCCGCCCTCAGCGCAACGGGGGCGCCGACGTCGAGTCGGTCAATGGATACAGGACGCTTTGACTCAGGTTGCCGTTGGCGTCGGAATAGACGTCCAACTGCGCGTGCTCCCCATCCGACAGCTGAAGCGACGGGCTCACCCACGTGACCAACGTCCCGATCGGATGCAAGCGCACCTGCAGAACGCCCCCCGGCTGGAGCAAGTTGGGCTGCACCACCAAGCGCGCTACGGAAAATCCCGTCACGGTCGCCAATCTCGCGGCCGACGCGCCGCTCGACGAAAGGGCGTAGACGTCCACGTCGAAGAACCCGCGGTTGTTCACCACGAGCACCACCGGCTGGCGGGCCGGTTCAACACCCTTGCCCTTGCGGAAACACGCCGCGGCGGCCACCGCGAACACGGCCGCCACGATCACCGCCCCTCGTCGCCACGCCTGTCGCGCGGTCATGCGTGCGGCCTCTTCACCAGTCATGAACATGGGGGCAGCGGCGCCCCACGCAAGGTCAAACCCGCGCCAGGCGAGCCGCCGCCACGACGGCCTGGCCGTAGCTCACCCCGCCGTCGTTGGGCGGCAGAACCTGGGGCGCGAAGACCAGCAGCCCGCCCCGTGCCAGTCGGTGCGAGAGCGACGCGAGCAGGCGTGCATTCTGAAACACCCCTCCCCCGAGCACGACCCGTTGCACGCCCTCGCGCTCGGCGATCGCCGCCACTGCCCGAGCCGTCCCCTCGGCCACGGTCTCATGGAAGGACGCGGCCAACGGCCCGGGATCCTCGCCGCGCACCGCCCGCTCGCCCAACTCGGCGAGCAGCGGTACGGGGTCGAATACCAGACGCTCATTTTCGCCTCGCGCCGCCGGGTACGCGAGCACCAAGCCGCGGTGGCGTCCGGCCCGGGCTTCGAGCAGCATCGCCGCCTCGCCCTCGAAGCGCGACTCGCGGCAAACGCCGAGCACGGCGGCCGCGGCGTCGAACAGCCGGCCCATCGACGACGCAAGGGGTGAATTCACGCCGTGGGCCACCTGGCGGCGCACGGTCTCGACGGCGCGAGGGTCGACGTCCTCGAACGCCAGCGCGAAGGCGTCGCTTAGGCCGGGCTCGAGGGACAGATACCCGAGCGCCACACGCCAGGGCGAACGGGCCGCGACGTCGCCCCCCGGCAGCGGCGCATAGCGAAGTTGCCCCACACGCCGGTAGTTCGTGAGATCGGCGAGCAGGATCTCGGCGCCCCACGTGTGCCCGTCATCGCCGTAGCCCGTGCCGTCGAACGCCACGCCGATCACCGGATCGCGTACCCCATGCTCCCCGGCCACGGCGGCGATGTGCGCGTGGTGATGCTGCACGACCTCGATGCGCGCGAGCCCCAGCTCCTCGGCAAGCCGCGTGGACAGGTACTGAGGGTGAAGATCGCGCACCGCCACGGCCGGCTCCACGCGAAACAGCCGGCGGAAGGAATCGTAGGTGGCGCGCCAGTGATCGGCGGTCTCCAGCGTCTCGAGATCACCCACGTGCGGACTCACATAGACGTCGCGCCCGGCGGCGATGGCGAAGGTGTTCTTGAGATGCGGCCCCACGGCGACGAGCGGCATTGGCGTGGCCACGGGAAGCGCCACCGGAAGGGGGGCGAACCCACGGGCGCGACGCATCAGGATGGTGGCGCCGCCACCGCTCGCCACCGCGGCGCCGAGTGCGGCATCGGGCGCCACGCGCACGACCGAATCGTCGATCCGCGCGACGATGTCGCGATCGTGCGTGAGGTACGCCTCCGCCACGTCGCCGAGGTCCCGGCGCGCTTCGTCCAGCGATGCCGCCAGCGGCTGCCCGCTGTGGTTGCCGCTCGTCATGACCAATGGGCGCCGGACGGCATCGAGGAGCAACAAGTGGACCGGGGTGTAGGGCAACATCACGCCGATCGTGCTCAGTGCACCGCACACCGACGGGGCCACACCCGCGTCCGCGCGCCGCTCGAGTACCACGATGGGACGGCTCGGCCGCTCGAGCCACTGGGCTTCCGCATCGGAGACGACCGCCAGACGCCGGGCCGCCCGCAGCGAACGCACCATCACGGCCAGCGGTTTGCCGTCGCGGTTCTTACCGCGCCGCAGCCGCTGCACCGCCGTTTCGTCAGTCGCGTCGACCGCCAGATGGAAACCGCCGAGTCCGCGCACTGCCACGATGCCACCCTCGCTCAGGCAGGCCGCCGCAGCGGCGATCGGATCGACGCCCACCTGCTCGCCGCCCGTGCCGTGAAGGAACGTGAGGCGCGGACCGCATGCCGGACAACTGTTCGTTTCCGAGTGGTAGCGCCGATCGCCGATGCCAGTGTATTCGCGGTGGCAGGCCGGGCATTGGGGAAAGGGGCGCATCGCGGTGCGCTCGCGATCGTAGGGCATCTGTTCGATGACCGTATAGCGCGGGCCGCAGTTGGTACAGGTGATGAACGGGTACCGATAGCGCCGGTTCGTGGAATCGAACAGCTCGGTTTCGCAATCCGGACAGGTGGCGACGTCGGGCGCGACCCACTGCCCCGCCATGCCGTCGACCTCGCTCTCCACGATGCGGAACGAGCCGAAGTCTTCCCCGTCCGCCGGCTCGCGTTCAAGGCGGTCGATGCGGGCGAGCGGAGGTGCCTCGACGCGCAGGGCGGCGACGAACCGTTCGAGTTCCAGCGATTCACCCACCACGGCGATCTCGACATCGCCGGTGGTGTTGCGCACCCATCCGCGGAGCGCATGCCGCACCGCCAGCCGGTGGACGAACGGCCGGAACCCGACGCCCTGCACCACGCCTGCAACGCGGAGGCGGAGCGCGGCCGGATGAGATCCGGACGCCGACTCCGCCTCGAGATTGTCGACCGTCGGGTTCATGCGTCAGCGCGCGCCGCTCACGGCGCGCTCCGCGCAGGTCGTTCAGCCCGCCGGCCGGCGAGATCCCGAATGAAGTCGAACCACTCGTCCAGACCACTGCCGGTGGTGGACGACGTGAAGAAGAACTGGAGGTCGGGGTTCACCTCGCGCGCGAACGACACCGCCCGATCGATATCGAACGGCACGTAGGGGAGCAGATCCATCTTGGTGAGTACGGCGTAGCGCGCTTCGCGGAACATCTTGGGATACTTGAGCGGTTTGTCCTCGCCTTCGGTGACCGAGAACAGCACGACCTTGGCATCCTCACCCAGATACCACGACGCGGGACATACGAGGTTGCCGACGTTCTCGATGAACAGCACGTCGGTGTCGTCGAGGTCCACCGCTTCCAGTCCTCTGTCGATCTGCCTGGCGTCGAGGTGGCACGCCCCGCCGGTGACCACGGCCTGGACGAGGCGGTTGGTGTGCCGCGCCAGGCGTTCGGCATCGTTCTGCGTCTGCACGTCGCCGGTGATCACGGCCATGTTGAGGTCGTCGCCGAGCGCGTCGAGCGTGCGCTCGAGCAGGAGCGTCTTGCCGGAGCCGGGCGACGACACGAGGTTGAGCGCGACGACGCCGGCCTCGTCGAGACGCTGCCGGACATCTCGGGCGATGCCGTCATTGCGTTCCATGACGCGCTCCCGAACGTCGATCGTTCTAATTGCCATCGTCCATCTCCAGGTAGGTCACGCGCAGCACGTCGCCCGTGACCCGGTCGAACACCGGTTTGGCGCCGGCGAACGGCGGTTGGGTGAGCAGCGTTTCGAGGCAGAACTCCAGATTGTCGGGCTCGAGCCCGGCGGTGTCGCCGATCTCGACGCCAACGGAGACGAGTGTCCCTTCGGCCGGCATCTTGTTCTCGACGATGCGGCAGATCTCCATGGCGACGCTCATCTCATGCACGGAGCGCCTCGACCGGCTGACGCGGCCGGCAGTCGTGCCCCCAGGCACGCAGTTGGTGGACGGCCATGTGCACCACCTGGTCGAGATTGTCGACGACGGCCGGCGTCATGGGGTCGCCGAGCTCGAAGGTCGCGGGCTCGAGGCCGACCGCCACCATCTCGGGCGGCAGGGTGCCCCGGAACTCGGCCACGGCCAGGACCTCGCGCAGGTCGATCTGATGCTGGGAAACCTTGAGGGCCGCCTGCCGGGGGATCTCGTCACCGAACAACCTGACGGCGGTGCCGGTAGGCCGCCCGGTGCGGATCGCGTCGAGAAACAGCACGCGCTGCGCGGACTCGATGAGGGGCAGCAGGGTCATCCCCCACGTGCCTCCGTCCACCAGTTCGACAATGGCCGGAATGTCCCATTCTTCGCGCAACCGTTCGAGCGCGGCCAGGCCGATGCCGTCGTCGCCCATGATGGGGTTGCCCAGCCCGACGACGACATCGCCCTCGCGCGGCTCATTCATCGGCGTAGCGCTCGTCCGTGGGAACGAACCGGCCGCCGCTGATGATCGACGAGATGGCCCCGCTCCGTTCCAGCAGGTCGGCGCGGATGGCCAGGTACACGTGCAGGATGATGAAGAGCGGGAAGTACCAGGCGGCCACGTGGTGAAGCACGCGGACCCACTGGAACCCGCCGAAGTACGGCGCGAGGTGGCCGAAGGTGTGCATGAAGATCCCCTGCGGATCCGCCTCGCCGAACATCGTGAAGCCCGTCACGACCAGAATGGCCGCCATGAAGTACGTGAACGTATATGACAGCTGCTGCAGCGGATTGTGGCCCAGGTAGCGCGGCCCGCGTTCGGGATGGATGAGCAGGTAGAACTTGATCATCCGCCACAGATTCACCCAATCGCGCTTGCGCACGGGGAACAGCGCCGGCAGCCGCTCGAAGCGATCGCCGGCGAACAGCCAGTAGACGCGGACGATGGCCGTGGCCACGAGCACGCCGGCGGCGATGAAGTGGACGAGTCGCACGTACTGCAATCCGAAGGTCTGGCTCGCGCCGCCGGTGAGGAAGTACGGGCTCCCGATCCAGAATCCGGTCACGACGAGGACCACGATGCTCACGGCCGCCGCCCAGTGCATGGCGCGGATGGGCCAGTGCCAGAGATAGACCCACTGTTCCGTACGGCCACCGCGACGGATGACCGGCTCGCGCGTCATGGCGCCTGCCCGTTCGTCGATGGACGGCCAGGGCGAACCGCGCGCGTGTTTGGGATCGACGGGTGTCATTGCACGCGCACCTCCGTCACCGTATCGCCGTTGACGTCGAGAACGTGGACGCCACAGGCGTTGCACGGATCGAACGAGTGGACCGTCCGGAGGATCTCGATCGGCTGGTCCGGCTTGAGCAGCGGATGGTTGTCGGTGAGCGCCGCCTCGTACGGGCCCACGACGCCCTTGTCGTCGCGCGGCGAGGCATTCCACGTGGTCGGCACCACACACTGATACCGTGAGATCTTGCCGTCCGCGATCTCCACCCAGTGGCCGAGCGCGCCGCGCGGTGCATCGAGGGGACCATAGCCCCGCGCGGTCTTCGGCCAGGTGGACGGATCCCAGTTCTTGCCGGCGAAGGTCGTGACGTCACCCGCTTTGATGCGCGTCACGAGGTCGTCGTACCACACGCTGAGGCGGCGGGCCAGCAACACGGTTTCCATGCCGCGCGCTGCCGTGCGTCCGAGCGTGGAGAAGAGCGCCGCCGGCCCGACGTTGAGCGCCTTGAGCGTGTCGCCGACGATCGCCTGCACGTCCTTGTGCCCGCCGGCATAGGCAACGAGCATGCGGGCCAACGGGCCGACCTCCATCGGGTGGCCGTTGTAGCGCGGCGCCTTCATCCACGTGTATTTGGTCTCGTCCTGGAGGAACTGCCAGGGCGGCTGCGGGCCGGTGTAGTGCGGCTTGGTCTCGCCCTTGTACGGATGGAGCGCGGCCTTCGGCCCCTCGTCATAGTCGTACCAGGCAGCGTAGACCGACTCGGTCACGCCGTTCTGGTCGTACGGGATCACCTTTGTGAGGTCCTTGTTCATCACGATGCCGCGCGGCAGATAGAGCGAACTCACGTCGCGGATGTCGGTGTCGGGGAACTCGCCCACCGCCAGGTAGTTGCCCGTGCCGCCGCCGATCGCCGCCCAATCCTTGTAATAGCCGGCAATGGCCACGAGGTCGGGCCAGTACACTTCTTCCACGAACCGTTGGGCGCGCGTGATCATGTCTTTGATCTCGCTGAGCTTGGCGGCGTTGATCGTCGCCGTGCCCTCGAGATTGATGGCGCTCGCCATGCCGCCGACGAGGAAGTTCGGGTGCGGGTTCTTGCCGCCGAAGATGGTGTGCAGGCGAATGACGTCGCGCTGCCAGTCGAGCGCCTCGAGATAGTGTGCCACGGCGAGCAGGTTCACTTCGGGGGGCAGTTTGTACGCCGGGTGGCCCCAGTACCCATTGGCGAAGATGCCCAGCTGGCCGCTGCCCACGAAGGTCTTGAGACGTTCCTGCACTTCGCGGAAGTGGGTGGCGGAATTGTTGGGCCAGGGCGAGATGGACGCGGCGATCTTCGACGTCTGGGCCGGATCGGCCTTGAGTGCGCTCACCACGTCTACCCAGTCGAGCGCGTGCAGGTGGTAGAAGTGAATGACGTGGTCCTGAACGAACTGCATCCCATGCACGAGATTGCGAATGGTATTCGCATTGGGCGGGATGTGGATGTCGAGCGCGTCCTCCACGGCGCGGCACGACGCCACGGCGTGGACCACGGTGCACACGCCGCAGATGCGCTGGGTATACGCCCACGCGTCACGGGGATCCCGCCCCTCCATGATGATCTCGATCCCGCGGAACTGCGTGGAGCACGCCCACGCGTCGGCGATCTTGCCATTCTCGGCCTGGGCCTCGATACGCAGGTGGCCTTCGATGCGCGTGATCGGATCAACGACAACTTTAGTTCTCGCCATGGCTGTCCTCCCGGCCGGGTTCGCTCGTTGACTGGTCGGCCGCCTCATGAGGATGCCGCGAACGGATCTGATAGATGCCCGTCGCCGCGGCGTGCGCGGCAACGCCCGCGGCCGCGCCTATGGCAAGGGCAGCGCCGAGGATGTCGGCGGTGTGTTCCACGCCGACTCCGGCGACGTTCGGCATGCGATTATAGAACGGCGACATCGTGTCCCAGAAGTTCCGCTCCGTGCAGCCGAGGCAGGGATGGCCGGCGCCGATCGGGAAGTCGGTGTGCGAGTTCCACATGAAGATCGGGCACGGCGAGAAGGTCGCCGGTCCCTTGCACCCCACCTCGTACAAGCACCAGCCCTCGCGCGCGCCGGCGTCGTCGAACGTCCGCACGAACTGGCCGGCGTCGTAGTGGGCGCGGCGCGGGCACTGGTCGTGGATCCGATTGCCGTACGCGAACAGCGGACGCCCGTCGGAGTCGGTGGCGGGCAGCCGCCCGAAGGTGAGGAAGTGCACCACGGTCGCCGTGATGACGTCGGCGATCGGCGGGCACCCGGCGATGTTGAGCACCGGCTTGTCCTTGATGATGTCCGAGACCCCGACCGCCCCCGTGGGGTTGGGATGCGACGCCTGGACACTGCCCCAGTGGGCGCAGGCGCCGACGGCGATCACCGCCGCCGCATCCTTAGCAGTCTCCTCGAGCAGCGAACGCGCGGTCTTCCCGCCGATCATCGTGTAGATGCCGTTCTCGTGTGTGGGCACCGACCCGGTGACGATGAGCACGTACTTGCCGGCGTTCTTCTTGCGGGAATCGTCCAACGCTTTCTCGGCGGCGGTGCCCGAGGCGGCCATGAGCGTATCCATAAAATCGAGCGAGATGACGTCGAGCACCAAGTCGCCGATCGTCGGGTCCGACGAGCGAATGACGCTCTCGACGCATCCCGTGCATTCCTGCAGTTGCAGCCAGATGACGGTGGGCCGTTGGAGCGACTCCATGGCCTCGGCGATGCGCGGCACCGCCAGGCTGCTCAGTCCGAGGACCGCGGCCATCTGTCCGCAGAACTCGATGAAGTCGCGACGGCTGATGCCGCGCCGGCCAAGATATCCGCCCAGCGCCTCATCGTCTGACCACGCATGCGTGGTTGGCGTGAGCATGGCACAACCCCCTAGGTGGGTCTGTGGTCGCGTGGGCTCGCGACACCCGGCTCCCGGGCACCCGCCCCCGCGTGTATTGCGATCGCGTGCCATGATGATCAGACTTGGGGAAGGCGCCACACAGAAGCGAACCCCTGAATCCCCCAGGGGGTTGTACTGACACGATGGTCGGGAATCGCCCGACCCGTGTCGGGGAAAAGGTCCGGCTGCGTCTGCGGCGCCCGGTGGGCGATACTGCGGCGCAACGAGCAGTCACCCAGCACCGCCCACGTACCGAGGCCGTCATGTCCGAGTTTTCCCGTAGCGCCGTCCGCGCTCTCACGATCGTCGCCCTGCCGGCGCTGCTCGTCGCGGCGTGCAGCAAGCAAGCCGAGCCAGCCAAGCAGCCGCTGGGCCAGATGATGGCCCCGGCGGCCGACAGTCAGGCCAATCCCCACACCACGATGTCGCCGGAGGCACGCGCGGCGCTGGACAGCGGCAATGCACAATATCGCGCCGGCAAGTATGCCGATGCCCTGACGAGCTACCGGCAGTCCGCGAACCTGGCCCCGCTCAACGCCGCACCCTTCTTCGGCATCTACATGGCCGCCGAGAAGTTGGGCAACAAGGCGCTCGCCGACAGCGCCAGCGCCGAGATCAAGCGGCGAGAGAACAACACGACCGACATGCTCACGGACAGCGCGCTGCAGAACCTGCACTCCAAGGGGCCAGGGAAGTCCGCCAAGAACTGACCCGCGTTTGGGGGCTCAGCCACCACCCTTGAGCGGGTTGGTCAGATGGCACACCAGGCACATCTGCATGTTCTTCGATCCCATGCTCTCGGCGTTGAAGTTCGGCCCGTGCGGGTTGACGTGCATGCCGAGGCTCGAGTGGCAGCGCAGACAATCGCTCTGCTGATGGCAACTCGTGCACCCGGTGAGCCCCTGGCGGGCCGCCTGCCCGTGCTGCAGCAGCCATAGCGGCTGGCCGGTGTGAGCCGTTCCGCGCACCCCTCCGCTGTTGGCGATGCCACTCTTCTGATGGCACGACCGGCAGAAGGTCTCGACACGGTGGCAGGAGCTGCAGTTCTGCTCCTGCGAGTAGGCCGCAGTGGCGTGGCGCGCCATGAAGTCGGCCGGGTGAAAGTCCTGCCGCGGGGAGACACCGTCGTGACAGGCCGTGCAGTCACTCGGCTTATGGCACCCTTGGCAGTTGAGCAGCCCGCTGGCGGCGGCGGTCTTGTGGTTGGTCGCGAATCCGGCCGGGTGGACATGAGAACTCTGGCGCGTGGGGACCCCGTCGTGACAGGCCGCGCAATCGCTCGGCTTATGGCACCCCTGGCAGTCGAGCTGCCCAGTGGTCGCCGCGGTCTCATGATTGGTCGCGAATCCGGCGGGGTGGACGTGCACCACGGCGAGGCGCACCGTGTCTCTCGCAGTCGCCAGCAGTGTGGTGGCCGGTGCATTGGCAGCCGCCGTCACGGTGACCGATTGGCGCGGCGGCGTGCGGGGGGGCGCCACGAGCACGACGCCCGGCGCCTGGCCCGGCTTCGCCTCGGGAAGTTTGGCGATCACGCTGCTTCCGAGCGCGCCGATGTGACAGGTGCGGCAACTGGTCTGCGTGTGGCAGCTGCCGCAGGTCTGCGGATTGGCGCCCGCATCCTTGCCGTGCTCATAGGGCCAGCCCGCGGTGCGGTGGGAAGCGGGCGTGAAGTACACCGGCGCCACGTTGCGCACGAGCGAGGCGACGCGGACGTCGTTGGCCAGTGAGCGGATGGCGGGGAGTTGATCGGCGTTGGCATGGCACCGCGCGCAGCTCTCCCGGGCATGGCAAGTCGCGCACTGCGCCACCTGGGCGCCGGTGGTCGGCGCGTGCGCGGCCAGGAAGTCGGGGGCGTCGTGCGACGGCGGTTTCGGGAAATTCGCGATCGCCGAGGCGGTGAGCGCCGTGGCCTGCGTCAGCGGTTCATGGCACGTCGTGCACGTGGCGGTCGATGCCAGATGTGCGGGCGCCTGATGCGTGTGGCAGGCGATGCAGGCGTCGGGATTCGCGCCGGCCACGTGCATCCACGCCGTGTCGCGGCCCGCCTGCTGGCCGTGGCAGTTGGCGCACGCCGCCGGGTTGCCCGCCTGGGCCGACGTGGCCGCGTGGTCGGTGTGCGAGAACTTGAGGTTGGTGGCGTGCCAGGACGGGCCGCTCCATGCCACGAGCCGTTGGTCCGTACCGTTGTGGCACTGTGCGCACGCGTCCTTGGTGGGGAACATGCGCGCCGTATCGCCGTCCAGAATGCCGCTGTGGCACCCTTCGCAGGTGGGGAACAGCTTGGCATGTCGGGAATGCGGGAAGGTGCCGCGCGACTGTTGCTGCTGCACGGCCCACCCGGCCGTGGCCACGGCGAGCGCTAGCGGAACGATCAATCGCCGCAGGTTCATGGCTTCCTCAGCGGACCGACGGTCCAACCGCCTGGCTCGCCGCCCACGCGCCACTCCAGGCGGAGGCTGGCGCGCCGCTGGTCCCAGTTGGCGAGGTCGGGTTCGTTGCGGCCGGTGTGTTGGTAGACGGTGGCATCGGCGATGACCTGCAGATCGGGGCGCAGCCGGTAGCTGCCCTGGAGACCCGTGCCGAGGACCCGCCCCTCGCCGACCGTGAATTCGTAGATGTTCTGGAAGGCGGTGCCGTGCACGGAGAGCGAGCCGCGATCGCTGGGGGCCCATCGCAGGGCCACGTCGCCATCGGTGGTCGACGCGCCGAAGTTGATATCCATGTCATAGCTGCCCTGCACCGTCCACGCGCGGGCGACGTGCACGGCGCCGGTGGCTCCCACGCGCCATCCGCTCGTGCGCAGCGGGAGGAAGGCCACGCCGGTATATGTGTCTTCATATGTCCGGCGGCCGCCCGAGAGACCGAAGGCCAGGCGCGCGTTGGCCGAACTCCAGTTCAGGTTGGCCGTGGCCTCGTCGTACCCGATGGGGGAGAACGCCCCCCAGATGGTCCACAGGTCGAAATACGGCACGTAGTGCCGCACCTCCAGCCGCGAGCTGATGCCGCGCCAGGGGTTGAAGGCGACGTGCGCCGCCAGGTCATTGAACGTCTGGGTGGCCAGGTCCCGCGTCGCCTCGCCGCCGAACGACGCCCAGGGCGCCTGGAACTCGGCGTCCGCCGCCATGCGCTCGGAGTACAGGGCGCCCAGGTCGCTGCGCACTTCGCGCTGGTATTGCACGCGTACGGCGGCGAACGGGCTCGGGCGGATCTGCACCGAACCGCCCACGAGGAACGATCGGTCCACTGGCGGGATGTCTTCCACCGGCGACAGCGCCGCCGCATCGAGGGGACGATCGAGGCCCTGTACCAGGGTGCCGCCACCGTAGGCGTCGACGCTGACGATGGAAACCGGGTGCACCGTCAACGCCGCGCCGTCGAAGTTGAACATGCCGAGCCCCGTGGCCACCCACTGGCGCCCGAGCTTGGCCGAGAACGCCGAGCGGTCGAGTTCCAGATAGGCCGCGAGCACGTCGAACGACTGGGTGGCTTGCGGCCACAGGTCGCGGGCATCGCCCGTCGCGGCGCGGCCGCGCAGTTGCGCGTGCAGGCTGAGGCCCGTCCCGAGACCCCATGCCGTGACGTCCAGGTCCTGCATCATCGCGGTGAGGCTCGCCCTCGGTGCCGACTTGTAGAAGTAGCAGTACGGATCGCCGGTCGTGCAGGTCGTCACCACCCCGTTTTTCGTCACGCGAAACAGCGACGAGAGCGAGTCGGTGGCGCTGAACGGCACGCTGTCGGTGACGAGGGGCCGCATATCGAGGAACTGGGCGTAGCTCGATCCCTGGATGACCACGCCCTGGGCGCCGGCACTGGCCGCGGCCGCGACGGCGAGTGCCCCTGCGGCGACCATCGAACGAATCGTGTGAGCCCGCGTGACCCTCCGGGGCCCGAAGCCCCGCACGACCGCCGGCGTCACCATATGCCCGCCTCCGACTCCCCGCTCGGCGTCGCGCCGTGGTGGCGGTCCGCTGCTGCCATTGCTCTCTCCGCTCGGCCCGACTCGGGCCCGTTGGGGGCACCGGAGCGGCGCCCCGGTGCTGGTGCGGGCCGGGAAGGTGTTCATCCCCGACCCGCGCCGATGCTGCATTTCGAATTCGGCATCACCCGCTTACTGGTCTGACTTGGCCGTTGCGGGCAGGATGTTCGCCAGGTTCACGCTGATCGTAGGCGGAATGCCGTAGGTGAGTTGCACCTGCTTGATGCTCGCCGTGAGCAGCGCTTCCATGAGGAAAGGATTATGGACCACCGCGCCCGGCTCTTCGGCCAGTTGGAGGTTGAACTTGGCTCCCTTGGCCGTGGTGAGGACGCTGCTCGCCGCGAATTCGCTGGCCGGAATCTTGACCAGCTGGCTGTTGAGCGCCGAGTCGAGCAGCGCCAGCCGCGACGAAGCCGCCGTCATCGCCGACCGTGCGACCGATTCGCTGCCGTGGCAGCCGCTGGCCGTGCACGCACCGAACGTGCGCTGCGAGACGTCGCAGCTGGCCGTAGTCGGGAGCCCGTTCGCGTCGAGACACGGGATGGCGACGAACAGGTGTCCGGTGGCCTGGAACACCAAGCTGCCGGTGGCCGGATTGTTCACGGCGAAGCTGGATACGTGGCAGGTGACGCACAGTTCCGGGTTCGCAGACGAGCCGTGGGTCGCGACGATCGTATCGGTCAGGTCCGTGCCCGGGGGCCACCACCCGGCGGTGCCGAGCAGCGTTTCGCCTTCGGGCGAGTGCGGACCGCGCGTGTTGGTCGGATCGGCCGTCGCGTTCCGCTGATGGCACTTCATGCAGAGGTTCTGCGTGACATCTGCAACGTTGATCGGCCACCGCAACTGGGCCGGGTTGCTGCTGCCGTGCGGGTCATGACACGTGGCGCACACGATCGGCTGCGGGTTGCTGGCGAGTTGGCTCGCTTCGACGTAATTGGTGTTGACGTTCCACGCCGCGAGCGCGCCCTGCGCCGTGTGGCACGGCTGGCAGGTGGCGTTCCCCTTCGTGGGCGTTTCGACGCTGACGGCGTGCCGCGACTGCCGCCATTCATCGACGAACGGCTCGTGAACGCCGGTGTGGCATTCGCCGCAGCCATTGCCGAACGCGGTGCCGGTGTCGACCGCAATCGAGGCCAGCGGCCGGTTGCTCAGGGCGGGCGCCGAAACGTGCGCCAGCCCAGGCCCATGGCAGTTCTCGCACTGCACATCTTCGTACCGCGCGTCCTTGGTGGCCACATAGCCGACCAGCGTGTCGGTAACCGCATTGCCGTTCGCGCTGACGGTGTGGCAGGGGACACACGAGGCGCCGGCATGCCCGCTCGCCTGGAGATCCGCCCAGGCATTCGCGTGCTTGGTGGTCTCCCATTTCGTCTGCTGATCAACGTGACAGTTGCCGCACACCGTCTGTTTGGTGAGCGTGTCCGAGTACCCGACGAAATTCGCAGCAGCCGCAGGGGGCGCGGTGAAGCTCGGCTCGCTCCGGTAAACGATCTTTTCGCTGGTACACGACGAGGCGGCGACCGCGCCGATCACCACCGCGGCAAGCCGCGCCAGAACCGGACCCTTGGAACTTCTCATGCGATTATCCTCCGCACTCCGTGGGGGGCGTGGGACCTGCACCGATCTCGTGCTGTTTCGCATCGTGCGGCTGCCTCCCTCACGGCGGCAACCGCTGCGTGATGCAATGTGCGGGCGGCTAAGTAGCGTAACCGTCGGTGGATACCGGAGATTTGTGGGGGATACGCCTACATTAGTGTCATGCGTTTACCGGGGTGAATTCGAGTGCTCAGATCTGTCGGGTATCCCCTGATATCACACAACAGGTCTGGACCCGCAACCCGGACGACAGGCGGGGCCCCGGACGGCCGGGGGCCTCTGCGCACCGTTCTCCCTGGGCTCGAGACGCTGACGGGGGTCGGGAAGGTATCCATTCCCGACCCCCGCCAGCGCCCACGATCCGCTCAGTGGATGCCGATCAGCGGTTGTCCCGCGCCATCTGCGGAAGGATGTTCGCCAGGTTCACGCTGATCTTGGGCGCGATCCCATAGTCCAACTGGACCTGCTTGATGCTGCTCGTGAGGAGCGTTTCCATAAGGAACGGGTTGTGCTCGGCGCTCCCGACCTTTTCGGCCAGTTGAAGATTGAACGTCGCGCCGATGGCGGTATTCATCGTCGTCTTCTTCAATTCGGCGGCTGGGATCTGCACCAGCTGGCTGTTGAGCGCCGAATCAAGCAACGCGAGGCGGCCCTCCACGGCCACCATCGCCGAGCGCGCCGCCGCCGGACTGCCATGGCAGCCGCTGGTCGCGCAGGCGTCGAACGATCGCTGGGAGACGTCGCACGTGCCGGTGGTCGGGACGCCCTGGGCATCGAGACAGGGGGCCGCGGCGAACGTGTGGCCCATGTAGCTCGTGACGAACGCTCCGTTGGCGTCGTTCACCGTCATCTTGCCCATGTGGCAGGTCACGCAGAGGTTCGCATTGGCAGATGAGCCGTGCGTGCCGACGATGGTGTCGGGACCGGTGTAATTGGGAGGGAACCAGCCCGCGAAGCCGAGCAGCACCGGACCTTCCGGCGCCATCGGCGCGTGCGTGCTGGCGGGCGCCACCGGTTTACCGTTGCGCTGGTGGCACCGCATGCAGAGGTTGCCGGCGGTGTCGGCCACGTTGACGGGGTAGCGCAGCTGTGCGGTGTTCGGACCGCCGTGCGGGTCATGGCAGACCGCGCACGTCACCGTCATGGGGTTCGTGGCTTCCTGGGACGCTTCCACATAGTTGGTGTTCACGCCCCACTTGGCCAGCGCGTCCTGCCCGACATGGCAATACGTGCACGACGCGTTGCCCAACGCATGGGCCTCGACGTGCGCATGGCCGGCGTCGGCCGTCTGCATCCATTCATCGACGAACGGATCGTGCGTGCCGGTGTGGCACTCGCCGCACCCGTTGCCAAACGCCGTTCCGGTGTCGACGGCAATCGACGCCAGCGGACGATTGCTGAGCCCTGGAGCCGACACATGCGTGAGACCGGCGCCATGGCAGCTTTCGCACTGGACGTCCTCATAGCGGGCGCTCTTGGTGGCAACGTAGCCCACCAGGGTGTCGCTCGTCGCGTTCCCGTTCGGGCCGACGGTGTGGCACGGCACGCAGGACGCGCCGGCGTGCCCGCTCGCCTGCAGATCCGCCCAGGCGTTGGCATGCTTGGTCGTCACCCACTTGGCCTGCTGATCCACGTGACACGTTCCGCACACCGTCTCCTTGGTGGTGCTGTCCGCGTACCCGACGAAGTTCGCGGCCGCCGCCGGGGGCGCGCTGAACCTCGGCTCACTCCGATACGCGATCTTCTCGCTGGAACAAGCGGAGGCGACCACCGCGACGATAAACAACGCGGCCAGCCGCCTCGAAACCGGACTATTGAAATTTTTCATATGTACGATCTCCGCACTCCGTTGGGGGCGTGGTATCCAGGACTGTTGGTAGCTGATTCGTCGCATGGTGCCGATGTTCTGCTCCGTTGATACCCGTTGCTGCAGGGCTGAATGTGCCGACTCCCAAGGCGCGGAACCGTCGGCACATGCCGGAGTTTTGTAAGGCACGCGCCTACGCATCTGTGGTGTGATTGGCGTAAGGCCGGCGACACCGGCAGCACATCCGGGTTCCCCTTACATTCTTCACCGGGTCTGCTTACTGACACGCGCACGCGTCATTCCCAGCTTGGCGTAGCGTTCGAGATCCACCCGCTGCATCGGAGAGGGGAATTCCCATGTGCCTCGGCGTACCCGGCCGCGTGATCGCGGTCAACGGACAGACGGCTCAGGTCGATTTCTTCGGCGTACGTCGCGAGACCCGCCTCGACATCATCGACGAGCCGGTCGGGCCGGGCGACTACATCCTGAACCACGTGGGGTTCGCCATCCGACGCATCCCGGCCGACGAGATCCAGGAGACGCTCGCGCTGTACGAGGTGCTGCTGCGCGAAGCCGAGAATGACATGATGGCCGCCGACGTGCGCGGCGAGATCGACGCCGGCCAACGGCCGGCGAGTGCCACCTCCAATTCCAGCGCGAGCGCGACGCGTGGCTAGCCCTACCGCCGCCACGGCGGCGCTGCCCAAGGGCGCCGACGAACTGAAGTTCCGCGACCCGGCGCGCGCCCACGCCCTTGCCGACGCGATCGCCCACATGTGCGAGCAGATCGGCCGTGCGCCAGTGACCGTGATGCACGTCTGTGGCAGCCACGAGCAGTCCATCGCCAAGTTCGGCCTGCGCGCCACCTTTCCCGACGCGCTCGACGTGATCATGGGTCCCGGGTGCCCGGTGTGCGTGACCGACCTACCCGAAGTGGACGAGGCGGTAGTGCTCGCCGAGGACGGCGTGCGGGTGGTGACCTACGGCGACATGCTGCGCGTGCCAGGCACGGTGCGGTCGCTGGCCGAGGTCCAATCCATGGGCGGCCACGTGGACGTGGTGTACAGCGCCGCCCAAGCGGTGGACATCGCCCGCGAGTCCGACGAACCGGTTGTCTTCTTCGCCAGCGGCTTTGAAACCACCGCGGTCGCCACGGCAGCGATCGTCGTCAACGATCCCCCGCCGAACTTCTACGTGCTTTCGGCACACAAGTACATCCCGCCGGTCATGGAGATCGTGGCCGAGATGCCGGACACGCGGATCGAGGGATTCCTGGCGGCGGGGCACGCGGCCACGATCACAGGCTGGGGAATTTTCGAGCGATTCGTCGAGCGGCACGGCATTCCCGTGGTGGTCGCCGGGTTCGAGCCGCTGGACATCCTGGCCGGGCTCGCGCAGCTCGTGGAGTTGATCCGCGACCACGACCATCGCGTGGTGAACGCGTTTCCACGCTGCGTGACGAAGGAAGGCAACACGGTGGCCCAACGCGAACTGTGGCGAGTGTTCCGGACCACGGGCGGCAATTGGCGCGGCATCGCGCACGTGCCCAACGGCAACCTTCGCCTGCGGGACGAGTACGCGCACCTCGACGCGCGCCGGCAATTCAAGATCGACCTCAAGCGGCTGTGGACGCAGGCCCCACCGGCCCTCACGCAACTCTGCGTTTGCGGTGACATCATGGCCGGCATCTCCTCGCCGGAGAAGTGTTCGCTGTTCGGCAAGGAGTGCGTGCCCGACGCCCCGGTGGGCGCGTGCATGGTGAGCAGTGAGGGCACCTGCCGCATCTGGCACCAGTACGGAGGGCACCCGAAGCTATGACGACCGCAACGTCCGCCGACGCGGTGCGCGCGCACTCCGGCCGCCGCGATCCGACGATCGTGATGAAGCACGGAGCCGGCGGGCGCGCCATGCGCCGCCTCATCCAGGAAACGCTGACGCGCGGATTCGTGGACGTCGAGGTCGACGGCTTCGGCATTGCCGCGATGGACGACGGCGCCGCGCTGCGCGTGGGGGACAGGTGGCTCGTCGTGACCACCGACTCGCACGTCGTGCAACCGGTGTTCTTTCCGGGCGGCGACATCGGGAGGTTGGCCATTGCCGGCACGGTGAACGATCTGGCGATGATGGGGGCCACCGAGCCCCTCGGCCTCACCTGCGGGCTGATCGTGGAGGAAGGCTTCACGTTTGCCGACCTCGAGCGCGTGCAGCAGTCGATGTTCGACACCTGCCGCGAAGCGGGCACCACAGTGGTGACCGGCGATACGAAGGTGATGGGACGCGGCGAACTGGACGGCATGGTGATCAACACCACCGGCGTGGCGATGGCCGACGCCATCGTCCGCGACTCGGGGTTGCAGGTGGGCGACCGCATCCTCGTCACCGGCAACGTGGGCGATCACGGGATGGCGCTGATGGCGCATCGCCACCATCTCGCCATCGACGCCGAGTTGTATTCCGACGTGGCGCCGATCAACGGCATGATCCGCGACGCCCTCGCCATCCGCCCCGGCGCGGTGAGTGCGATGAAGGATCCCACCCGCGGCGGGCTATCGAGCGCGCTGCACGAGATGGCCGAGAAGGGCGGCGTCGGCATCCTCGTTCGCGAGGAACTGGTGCCGGTGAACCCGGTGGTGCGCGCGGTGGCCGAGATGTTGGGCCTCGACCCGATGCACGTGGCCAACGAGGGTAAGGCCGTGCTCGGCGTGCGCGGTGACGACGCGACGGTGCAGGCCGTGCTCGACGCATTGCGCCGCCACCCGACTGGCGTCAACGCCGCCGTGATCGGTGAATGCGTGGACACGCGCGTGGGCGACGTCGTGCTCGATACCGGGCTCGGCAAGCGGCTGCTCTCGGAGTACGAGGGCGAACTCCTGCCGCGCATCTGCTGAGGCGACCGGCGTCATGGCCATGGAGCACATCCATATTGAACGCCACGGGGCGGTGGGCGTGCTGGTCATCGACCGGCCCGAGCGGTTCAACTCCCTGGACGTGGAGACGGCCCGCGACTTCCGGAAGGCCGGCCTGCAGCTGGCGCGCGACAAGGACGTGCGGTGCGTGATCGTGCGCGGCACCAACGGTATCTTCTGCAGCGGTGCGGACCTCAAGTACATCCGGGCCCAGGGTTCGCAAGAGGACTTCGGCTACCTGCGCCCCGACGGGACGGCGGCTCCTCCCGGATTCGGTGAGGGGTTCAAGGAGATCCTCGAGTACCTGCATAGCACGATCTCCGAGATCAAACGGGCGCCCAAGCCGTTCATCGCGGCCGTCGAAGGCGTGGCCGCGGCCGGCGGATTCGGCATCGCGATGGCGTGCGATCTGGTGTTCGCATCGGACGACGCGACCTTCGAGTGGGCGTACCACAAGACCGGACTGACGGGGGCGGAGAGCTCGACCTTCTTTCTACCGCGGCTCGTGGGGCTTCGCATGGCGATGGGTCTCGTGCTGCTCAACCCGCGGCTCACCGCCGGCCAGGCCAAGGACCTGCATCTGATCAATGACGTATTTCCGCGCGCCTCATTCAGTGACGACGTGATGGCCGTGGCGCAGCGGATCGCCACCGGGCCGACGCAGGCGTACGCCGTAGCCAAGAGTCTCATCAATCAAGCGGCCGGCGTGGAGCAGCTCGATTACCACCTGGACGAGGAACTACAGCACCTGGTGCGCTCGGCCGACGGCCGCGACTTCGCGGAGGGGCTCGACGCGTTTTTCGCCAAGCGAACCGCGGGCTTCGAGGGCCAGGGATGAGTGCGTCGTGCGCGTGGCAAAGAAGTAGCGCGGTCGTGGGGGCGTCGGGCATCAACTGAAGCAGGACCGGGGGGCCACCGACCCGCACGACGCGGCACGACCCTCGTGACCACCGTCCGGGAATGATCGCTGCCCATATAGCCGGTCCTCCGGGGGTGACTGGTCGGTCATTCCCCGACGCCTGTGCGGCACACACCCTATGTCCTGCCCCATTGTCGCCGCCGTATCTACGAAGCGTGGCTGGGATTCCCCATTCTACGTGGGTACCGAGGCGGACATGGCAACTTCCAGAAAGGACAAACAGAAGGCGGCCGCCGACTCGTCGGCCCTTGACGAACTGCTCCAAGCCGAACGCGCCGTGGCCCTGAGCTTGGCGGAGGCCGAGCGTGACGCGGAGCGATTGGTGCGCGACGCGCATGATGCCGCGGCCGCCGCTGACGCCGACGCGGAGCGCGAGCTTGCCGAAACGCTGCGGCTGCTGGATGAGCAGGCCACGGAGCAACGGCGGCGCGACGCCCGATCCATTCAGGATGAGGCCGATCGGCATACACGAATGTTCGCCCATGCCGACGACGCCCGCATCGCCGCGATCGCCGAGCGGTTGGCCCTGTTCGTGGCGCCGGCGGCCGAGTCTCCGTGATCATCCCGATGGCCAAGGTGCGGGTGCTCGGACCGAAGGACCGGTTCGACGCCGCTCTGAGCGCCGTCCAGGACTTCGGCCAGTTGCAGTTGGCAGAGGCGCCATCGCGCACGGGGGTGGAACGGGCGCGCCTCTCCCCACCGGAACAGCGCCGACGCGTACAGTTGACGCGCGTGCTCGCGGAAGTCGAAGAGGCATTGCGGTTGCTCTCCGCGGACGGTGCGCGGGCGGAAGTGCGCCCGGCGACGACCGCCGACCTCGCCCACTGGGCGCGGCTTGCCGACGCGACGGCGCGGGCGGCGCGGGCGCTCCGCGACCGCGAGACCGGGCTGGAGGAGGAACGCGCGCTGGTCTCACGATACCGCGATTTCCTCTCGGCAGTGCTCCCGGCCGTGCGGCAGGTGGCCGACACGGCGCGGCTCACGAGCCGCGCCGTGGTCGTGCCTGCATCGACTCGGTCCACCGTGGACGCCCTCACCGACGCGCTGCGCGAGCAACTCGGAGGCGAGTTCACGATGAGCACGCATGAGTTGCCCGGCGGCGACCTGGCGATCCTGCTCGTGCTGCCCCGCGAGTTCAGCGACAAGCTCGACGCCCGACTGGCCGAGGCCCGCGTGCCCGAGGTACCGCTGCCGCAGGCGTATCGCGACATGCCGCTCGAACGCGCCGTGCCCAAGATGCTCGCGCGGTTGGACGAGATCCCATTGGAACTGAGAGCATGCGCCGACGACCGGCGCCTGCTTGCCGCGAGCCGTGGAGCCGAACTTCGGCAGGCGCGGGCGGCGATCGATGATTGGCTGTCCACCGCCGCGGCACACGAGCGTACCGCGGTGACCGAGCACGCATTCGACCTCGAAGGGTGGCTTCCCGAGCGGAGCCTGGCCGAGTTCATGCGACGGGTCACCGCCGCGGCCGGGCCCGCGGTGGTGATCGAGTCCGTGGCGCGCGAGGCTTGGGGCACCGAAGACGCGCCGGTCGTACTCTCAAACCCGCGGCTCTTCCGGCCGTTCGAGCAGATCATCGGATTGCTTCCATTGCCGCGATACGGGAGCATCGATCCGACGCCGTTCGTCGCCGTCTTCTTTCCGCTCATCTTCGGCATGATGCTTGGCGATGTGGGCTACGGCGTGCTGCTCGCCATCCTGGCGGTCATCATTCATGCCCGGACCGAGCGGGGCAGCTTCCTGCGAACGGCCGCGGAGATTGCCGGTCCGTGCGCGGCGTTCGCGATCATCTTCGGCGTGCTGTACGGCGAGTACTTCGGGGATCTGGGAATACGGCTGCTGGGCATCCACCCCATCATCTTCGATCGCGAGAAGGCCGTGTTCGCCGCTCTCGCGCTGGCCGTCGGCCTCGGCGTGGTGCAGGTCGTGCTCGGCCTGGTGCTCGGTGCCATCACCGCGTTCCACAAGGAACCCAAGCACGCGCTGGGCCGCGGCGTGTCGGCCGTGATGGTGCTGCTGGTGGTCGGGGCACTGCTGGCGGCGTTCGAGGTGCTTCCCAAAGGGCTGTTCACGCCGGCCGTGATTGCCTTGCTCATCGCGTTCCCCTTGCTGGTCTTTGCCGAAGGGGTGATCGCGCCCGTCGAATTGTTGGCCACGCTCGGCAACGTGTTGTCGTACGCGCGTATCATGGCCATCGGCACCGCGTCGGTGATGCTCGCCGTCGTGGCCAACCAGATGGTTGGCGCCTTTGGCGGCACGGTCGTCGGCCTGGTATTCGCGCTGCTGTTCCACCTCGTGAACTTCGCGATCGGGCTGTTCAGCCCGGCGATTCACGCGCTCCGGCTCCACTATGTGGAGTTTTTTGGGAAGTTCTATAACCCGGGCGGACGTCCGTTTCAGCCGTTTGGCCATCGCGCCGGCCCGCTCGTTCCCGAGACGACGAGGAAACTTTCATGAACATGATGTGGATCGTGATCAGTGCCGCCGCCGTGCTCAGCGTGGCCGCGCTGGCCACCGCGTGGGCACAGTCCAAGATCGGCACGGCCGGCGCCGCAGCACTGGCCGAGAAGCCGGAGTTGGCCGGCACGATCATCGTCCTTCTCGCCATTCCGGAGACGATGGTCATCCTCGGCTTCATCGTCGCGGTGCTCATCCTGCTGCGGGCGGGCGGAGGCTAGCCCGTGCCGGCCGAGGCCGGCCCGCTGCTGGAGCAGATCGGGCGCGACGCGGCAGCCACCGCGGCGGCGCGCCTCGCCGACGCGCGCGCCGAAGCGGATCGGGTGACGACCGCGGCTGCCACGCGCCGCGAACGCCAGCGCGTCGACGCAGTCGGCGAACGCGAGCGCGCCCTGGCGCGCCAGCGCGAGTCGGCGCAGGCGGAGGTTGCTCAACAGACCTTGCTCGGCGTGCTCACGGCGCGCGCGGTATTCCTCGACCGCGTGTTCGCGGCCGCCGAGCGCGAGCTGCAGGCGCTGGAGCGCGCACCGGACCTGGCCCAGCGCCTGGCGCCGCTGCTGGCCGACGCGCTGCCGTTCGTCGACGCTGCCGCCGTTCACGTGCGGTGCGCCACGGCCGCTCGTGCTGCGGTAGAGGCCGCACTGGCTTCGCTCGGGCGGCCCGACACGACGATCACGGTGGACGACGCGGTACCTCTCGGAGCCCTGATCGAGAACCGCGCCGCCACGGTGCGCGTGGACGCGACCTTCGGCGCGCGGCTTCGCCGCCTGCGCCCCACGCTCCAGATCGAAGCCGTGCACCTGCTCGAGGCGCCGGCCCGGTGAACGCCTGGGGGGCGCTCGTCGCCCGCGCCCGCGGCCTGTCGGGGCATCTCTTGGCGCCCGGCACCCTGCGCTCGCTGGCCGGATCCGAGGATCGGCGGGATTTCACCGATGCGCTCGTGCGCCTCGGGTATCTGGCGTTTCCGCCCAATGCACCAGCCCCGGACGAGCACGCGACCGAGGTCGCGATCCGTCGCGTCGCAGCACGCCGGTTCGCCGTGCTCGCGCGCTGGAGCCGGGACTGTGGGGATGTGCTCCAACCGCTTCTGGAAGACGAGGACCGCCGCTCGCTCCGCGCCATTCTCCGCGGCGCACTGGGGCACGTGCCACACGAGATGCGCACCGCCGGGCTTATCCCGACCGCTGCCCTACCAGCGCGCGCGCTGGACGAGTTGGCCCTGCTCAATGACGTGGGCGCGATCGGCGCGGCCCTGCTCGCCCTTGGCCATCCGTTCGGCCGCGCCGTAGCCGAGGCGGCACGCCGGGAGCGCCCGGACCTATTCGCGCTCGACCAGGCGATCGGTCGGGCGTGGGCCGTCCGGGCATGTGAGGCAGGGGTCCGGGCGGATGCCGCGCTGCGGCACTACGTGGAGCGCACGATCGACCTCCAGAACTACTGGGCAGCGCGTCTGCTCGCCGAACAGCACGCCGACGCGAGCCCCGATGCCGTGTTTCTGCCCGGTGGCAGGCTGGTGGCGGTGGACGACCTTCGATACGCCGTGGACACGAAGAGCGCCGCGAGGCTCGTGGCGCGACTGGCGCGCCGTGCCGCCGGGACCGCGCTCGCGGCGGCGCTCTCGCCCCGCCCTCATGACCCGGATGACGCGGCACTCACGGCGCTGATCGGTGAGTTCCGGACCCGCGGCCTGCACGCTCCTCTCGGGCTGTCCTTCGTCATCTTATATATTCTGCGCGTGCGGGCGGAACAGCGGGCGCTGCGGCGCACGCTGTGGCAGTTGGCGCTCGGCGTGCCGACGGACCTGCGCGTGCGGGCATACGAGGAGGCGGCCGCATGAGCTACCGGGTGCGGGCCGTGGCCACCCCCGCGGTGGCGGCCGGGCTCCGGCTGGCCGGACTGCCGGCCGACGACGCCGCCACGTCGGCCGATGCCGCCGACCGCGTGGCCGAGATCGTGGACCAGCCTGAGCTGGGCATTCTGCTGGTCGAGCAGCCGCTGTTCGACGGGTTCCCGGCGTCGTTTCGTCACGACCTCGAGACCCGGGCGCTGCCGATCGTCGTCCCGATGCCGCGCGCCACGTGGGGCGGGCTTCCAGAACGCGCCGAGACCTATATTCTCGAGCTGCTGCGGCGTGCGATCGGGTACCGCGTGAGGCTCCAATGACCGCCGTCATCACGCGCATCGCCGGGGCCCTGGTCGAGGCCCGTCCGTGTGCCCCGGCGCTATATGAACTTGCGTACGTGGGTGCCCACCGCCTGCTCGCCGAGGTCGTGCGGGTCGAGCACGACGTGGCCACACTCCAGGTATACGAAGATACGACTGGGCTCCGGCTCGACGCTCCGGTCGAATTCTCCGGCGTCACCCTCACCGCACAGTTGGGGCCCGGCTTGCTCGGCGCCGTCCTGGATGGAGTTGGCCGCCCCCTGGCCCGCGTGGCCGAAGCCACCGGAGATTTCATCGGCCCCGGCGCGGCCGCCGATACGCTGGATCCGGGCGACCTCTGGAGCTTCACGGCCACTGCCGCCGTGGGGAACCAGGTCGGCCCCGGCGATCTGTTGGGCACGACGCCCGAGCGACTCGGGTTCACGCACCGGATCCTCGTGCCCCCGAACCTGAGCGGCCGCATCGCGCGCATCGCCAGCGGCTCGTACCGCGTGGGCGAGCCGATCGGCGCGCTCGACGACGGCACCCTGCTCCATCTCGCGCACCGGTGGCCGGTGCGGGTGCCGCGACCGCTGGCCGCGCGCCTCGGCTACGAACGCCCGTTCGTCACCGGCCAGCGGGTGTTCGACCTGTTCTTTCCCGTCGCCGAGGGCGGCAACGCCGTCGTGCCGGGCGGCTTCGGCACCGGCAAGACGATCATCGAGCAGTCGCTGGCCAAACACGCCGAGGCGGACATCATCGTATACGTGGGATGCGGCGAACGTGGGAACGAGATGACGGACGTCCTCACGGAATTCCCCGCCCTCGTCGACCCGCGGACCGGGCACCCGCTCATGGAGCGCGCCGTTCTCGTTGCCAACACGTCCAACATGCCTGTGGCCGCGCGCGAGGCCAGCATCTACTTCGGCGTCACGATCGCCGAGTACTTCCGCGATCAGGGATGCCGTGTGGCGCTGATGATCGACAGCACGTCGCGCTGGGCCGAAGCGCTGCGTGAAATGTCGGCCCGCCTCCAGGAGATGCCGGGCGAAGAGGGCTATCCCACGTACCTCGCCAGCCGACTTGGCGAGTTCTTCGAGCGCGCCGGACGCGGCCGCGCGCTGGGCGCGCCCGCGCGCGATGGCGCGGTGACGATCATCGGCGCGGTTTCTCCGCCCGGCGGCGACTTCTCCGAGCCCGTCACGCAGGCATCGCTTCGGGTGGCCGGCGCTATGTGGGCCCTCGACTCCGCCCTCGCCCACCAGCGACACTTCCCGGCCGTGGATTGGGAGACGAGCTACTCCCTGTACGGGGACCGCATCGCCGACTGGTTCGCCACGGAGGGCGGCGCCGACTGGGCCGCCGTGCGGGCCGGCCTGATGCGGCTCATCCAGCACGAGCGCGAACTACGCGACATCGCCAGTCTCGTTGGCCCCGACGCCCTCGAGGATGCCGACCGCCTGACGTTGGACTGCGCCGCCATGGTGCGCGAGATCCTGCTCAGGCAGAATGCCTTTCACCCGCACGACGCCAGTTCCTCGGTGGCCAAGACCTACGCGCTCGCGTCGTGCGCACTCGAAGCGCACACGTCGGGCGCGGCGGCACTCGGCACCGGTGTCTCATTCGCCAAGCTCGACTTCGGCCCTGTTCGAAGGGCGCTCGCCGCACTGCGTGACGCACCCGAGGAAGAACGGGAGCAACGCACGGCGGATGCACGGGCCGCCGCACGCGCGCTCGCTCCGAGCACGGCCACGCGAGATACCGCATGAGCATCGCCCCCGAACGGACCTATCACGGCGCGGCCTCGGCCGCTGGCCCCCTGCTGTTCCTGGAGCACACGCGCCGTGTTGCCCTCGGCGAATGGGTGCGGGTGTGCCTGCCAGGCCAACCCGACCGGCGCGGGCAGGTGATCGATGCCGGCGAAGGCATCACCAGCATCCAACTCCTCGACAGCACCGTGGGGCTGGCGCCCGATCGCGTCGAGGTCGTGCTGACCGGCGACGTTGCCAACACCGTCGTCGGGCGGGAATTGCTCGGCCGCGCCTTTGACGGACACGGCGCACCCGTGGACGGGCTTCCGGCGCCGGTGGGCGACGCCGTGCGACCCACCAACGGCGCGCCGATCAATCCGATGCGCCGCGCGCGGCCGAGTGACTTCATCGAAACCGGCGTCAGCGCCATCGACGCCATGAACACGCTGGTCCGCGGACAGAAGCTGCCCGTGTTCGGCGGCCCCGGGCTACCGGCGCTCGACCTGGCGGCGCGCATCGTCGAGTGGGCACGAGCACCGCGCGGGGAGCCCTTCGCGGTGGTGTTCGCCGGTATCGGCATCACGGCGCGCGAGACACACGAGTTTCTCGATCGTGTGCGGACGAGCGGAGCGATGCCGCGTACCGTCCTCTACCTGAACGAGGCGGCCCATCCGGCCATCGAGCGTATTCTGGCACCGCGGCTGGCGCTGACGACCGCCGAGTACCTGGCCTTCGATTGCGGCATCCACGTCCTCGTCGTGATTGCCGACATGACGCACTATTGCGAGGCGCTGCGCGAGATCGCCACGGCGCGCGAGGAGATCCCGGGGCGTCGCGGGTATCCGGGGTATATGTACACCGACCTCGCCACGATCTACGAACGAGCCGGGATCATCGCGGGGAAGCCAGGGTCCATCACGCAGATCCCGATCGTGACCATGCCGGACGACGACATCACGCATCCGATTCCCGATCTCACCGGCTACATCACCGAGGGCCAGCTCGTCCTGTCGCGCGATCTTCATCGGGCCGGCATCGCGCCGCCGATCGACGTCCTGCCATCATTGTCGCGGCTCATGAACGCGGGCGTCGGCGCGGGGCACACGCGGCCAGAGCATCGCGAATGGAGCGACCAGCTGTACGCCACGTACGCGCGCGGCCGCGAGGCGCGGAGCATGGCGGCCATCGTCGGCGAGTCCGGGCTGCCCGACGCCGACCGGCGCGCCCTCGTCTTTGCCGACCGGTTCGAGCGGGAGTTCGTGGGGCAGCCCGACGGGAGGCGCACCATCGACCAGACATTCGAACGCGGGTGGGCGCTGCTCGAGACGCTGCCGCGCGACGACCTCATGCGCCTCGGCGACCGGACCATCGAGGCGCGGCAAGCCGCCGTGGCCCAGCACGAGGAACCATCGTGAGCGCCGGCGGCCGGATCACGTCCACGCGGGCGGGCCTGCTCGGCGCGCGCCGCCGCCTGGCGCTCGTGGCCAAGGGCGCGTCGCTCACCCGGCGCAAGCGTGAAGCGCTGGTGGCCGAACTGTTCAAGCTCGCCCGCCCCGCGGCGGACGTGCGTCAGCAGCTGGCCGACAGCGCCAACGCGGCCGCGGAGTCGCTCTCCGCCGCCCTGGCCATCCACGGCATCTCCGGATTGTCGGCCATGTCGTGGCCGCCGGGCGATCCGCGCGTGGAGGTGCGGCCGGCGCGGGTGTGGGGGCTGGCGGTGAGCGACGTGATCGAACGTCCGGTCCTGCAGCGCACGCTCGACGCCCGTGGACTGGCGCCGGGGGATGTCGGGGTGGCGGTGGAGGAGGCGGCGCGCCGCTACGAGATCTTCGCCGAACTGCTCATCGACGCCGCCCCGCGAGAGCAGCGCGTGCGTCGGTTGGGCGACGCCGTGGCGACCACGTCGCGGCGACTTCGCACGCTGGAGCAGCGGGTGGCGCCCACGCTGGAGTCACAGATAACCGCCGTGCGCCGCGATCTCGAAGAACGGGAGCGCGAGGAACGACTCAGGCTCCAGCGGTTGCTCGGGAAGCGGCGTCGACGGTAACTCCGGCCAGGAGGTAATCCAGCACGTCGCCCGCGCTGTATCGCGTGCGGCCGCGCAGAAAGGGCGCCATGCCCACGAGGTCGTCTCCGCTGGTGAGCAGGGGCAATTCGTCGTCCCACCGGGGGCGGACCTGCGCGTGGCCGATGTTGGCCAGCAACGCGTTGCACAGGCAGCGCCGGCCGTGGGTCTCGTCGGCGGTGCCGCCCTTGGCCACGTATGCATCGACCGGTTCGGCGGGACACCGGTAGCCGATGCCGCCGGTGTCCGTGCGGTAGGCGACCCGCAGATACCCGAGGTCGCATACGCGTTCGCGGTCGGGCGTCTGGTACGTTCCGCCATCCAGTTCCACCAGCTTGAAGGGGTAGCCGGTGGGCGACGCGCGCGGATCGGTGCGCACACGAACGTCGCCGCGATTCACGCCCGCCAGCACTTCCTCCTTGAGCCCGGGGACGACGCCCGATTCATCTGCGAACGCAAATAACGTTCCCACCTGGATGCCGGCCGCGCCCGCATCGAGCGCGGCGCGCAGTCCCTCGGGCGAGCCCGTGCCGCCGGCCAGCCAGAACGGAAGCCCGAGCTCGCGAATCTTGGCGAGATCCACCGCGTCGCGCTCGCCGTACAGCGGCTCCCCGGACGCCGACAGGCGCATTTCGCCACGGGGCGGCGCGTTGTGCCCACCTGCCGTGGGCCCTTCGATCACGAACCCGTCCACCCGCCCATTGGCCTTGCGGGCCAGCGTCGTGGCCAGCGAGTTGGCCGATACGATGGGATAGAACTTGGGTCGTTTGAGCGTCACCCGCATCGCGCCGTGCTCGCCGGGATCGAAGGTCAGGTACTCGGCATCACCCCCGCCTTCCACGTCCATCCGGATCACGGCCGGCTGATGCAGGGCCATCGCGTCGAGCGCCCCGGGGATCTCGCGCGGAATACCGGCCCCCATGAGCACCACGTCCACGCCGGCCAGCATCGCGCCGTACAGCGTGGCCAGGTTGGGTAACTGCACCTTGGTGAGCACGTTGATGCCAACGGGATTCTGGTGCCCTTCCTTGGCCAGCCACACTTCCACGAAACTCGCCAGCACGGTGAGCTGCTGCCTTGCGGCGCTCACCACCTGCTTGTACGTGGGGAGCGCCTTGTAGGGTGTGCCGGGTGCGCGTCCCTCGGGGTGGAAGTAGCGCGTGAGCGCGGCTTCGGCCACGGGCGGACAGGGAAACTGCGCCATGGCGCGGCGGAGGTGCCCGCCGTGGTCGCCATCCTGGAGGCGCCGCACGAAGATGGTATCGATCACGGTGCCCGAGACGACGCCGAGCTGTCCGCGGAGCGACACCGCGCGAGCGAGCATCCAGTTGGAAACGCCCGCGCCCATGCCGCCCTGAATGATGATCGGGTCTGAGGGCGGGGACGTGAATTCGGTGATGGTCATATCTATGGAAGCTATCGCGTCCCGCGCGGAGTAGGGGAAGTCCCGGCAAGTCGCCGGGGTCAGGGAAATCCCGTACGGGATGGGGGAAACTGCCGAATGCGGCGATTGGCCTGCACCGACAGGTTGGGCCTAGGTCGCGCCTGCGGTGTGCGATCGCGACATCATAGCCCCTCACCGGACCCCCTCCCGATGATGCTTCCCGAAGGTGCAGCGGACGCCCGCTCCGGCGGCGTCGCGCGCGCGCCGTCCACGACCCGCGGTGCATCCGTCGCTCTGGACTC
This sequence comes from Gemmatimonadaceae bacterium, assembly GCA_035533015.1. Lineage (NCBI taxonomy): Bacteria > Pseudomonadati > Gemmatimonadota > Gemmatimonadia > Gemmatimonadales > Gemmatimonadaceae > Gemmatimonadaceae bacterium. Next base: position 29,694 of record DATLUQ010000036.1, read on the forward strand.
CTTCTCGTACGACGACGACATCGTTCGCAAGTTCATGGTCGCCACCTTCGTGTGGGGGCTGGTCGGCATGCTGGTGGGGCTCGTCATCGCCGTCCAGCTCGTCATGCCGTCGCTGGACGTCGCGCCCTGGTTCTCCTTCGGGCGTCTACGTCCACTGCATACCAACGCCGTCATCTTCGCGTTCGCCGGCAATGCGTTCTTCACGGGTGCGTACTACTCCACGCAGCGCCTGTGCAAGACGCGGATGTTCTCCGACTTCATGGGGCGCTTCCACTTCTGGGGGTGGCAGGCGATCATCGTCGCGGCCGCGATCACGCTGCCGATGGGGTTCACGCAGGCCAAGGAGTATGCCGAACTCGAATGGCCCATCGACATCGCGATCGCCGTGGTGTGGGTGGTGTTCGCCGTCAATTTCTTCGGCACACTCAAGAAGCGCCGCGAGCGGCATCTGTACGTGGCGCTCTGGTTCTACATCGCCAGCATCATCACCGTCGCCATCCTGCACATCTTCAACAACCTCTCGGTGCCGGCCGGATGGTTCAAGAGCTACTCGATCTACGCCGGCGTGCAGGACGCATTCATGCAGTGGTGGTACGGCCACAACGCCGTGGCCTTCTTCCTCACCACGCCATTCCTCGGGCTGATGTACTACTTCCTGCCCAAGGCCGCCGAGCGCCCGATCTACTCATACAAGCTGTCGATTCTTCACTTCTGGTCGCTGGTCTTCATCTACATCTGGGCCGGCCCCCACCATCTCCACTACACCGCGCTTCCCGAGTGGGCATCCACGCTCGGCATGGCGTTCTCGGTCATGCTGTGGATGCCGTCCTGGGGCGGCATGATCAACGGCCTGCTCACGCTGCGCGGCGCATGGAACAAGGTCGTGGAAGATCCGGTGCTCAAGTTCTTCGTAGTCGCCGTGACGGCGTATGGCATGTCGACGTTCGAAGGGCCGATGCTCTCGGTGAAGAGCGTCAACGCGCTCGCGCATTACAGCGACTGGGTGATCGCCCACGTCCACACGGGCACGCTGGGGTGGAACGGTTTCATGACGTTCGGGATGATCTACTGGCTGCTGCCACGGCTGTTCCAGACCAAGCTCTACAGCAAGAAGCTGGCCGAATGGCACTTCTGGATCGGGAGCTTCGGCATCCTCCTGTACGTCGTGGCGATCTACAGCGCCGGGGTCACCGAAGGCCTGATGTGGCGGGCGTTCGACCAGACCGGGCGCCTCGCGTATCCGGATTGGATCGAGACCGTCGTCCGGGTCATTCCGATGTGGTGGATGCGTGCCATCGGCGGCGGCTTCTACATGGTCGGCATGTTCATGTTCGGCTGGAACATCCTCATGACGTGGCGCAACCGGCCCGCCGTGTACGACGTGCCGGTGATCCAGGCAGCGCCGCTCGCCCCGGAGCGCGTGCGCGAGACGCCGAACGCCGCACCGCAGGGCGCCTGGGCGCGATTCACGCGCCTCGACTGGCACCGCGTGTGGGAGGGCCGCTGGCTGCTGTTCACCGTGATGGTGATCGTCGCCGTGGCCGTGGCCTCGCTGTTCGAGATCATTCCCACCTTCCTGATCCGCGAGAACGTGCCGACGATCTCGTCGGTCAAACCGTATACGCCGCTCGAACTGGCGGGCCGCGACCTCTACGTTCGCGAAGGGTGCTTCAACTGCCACTCGCAGATGATCCGGCCCTTCCGCTGGGAGACCGAACGGTTCGGCGAGTACTCGAAGCCCGGCGAATTCGTGTACGACCATCCGTTCCTGTGGGGATCGCGGCGCATCGGGCCCGACCTGGCGCGCGAGGGCGGAAAGTATCCCGACCTCTGGCACGTGCGCCACATGCAGGACCCGCGGTCGATCACGCCCAAATCGATCATGCCGCCATACGGATTCCTGCTCACCGACGACCTCGACTTCGCGTCGATCCAGCGCAAGGTCGACGCCATGGCCATGCTCGGCGTGCCCTACGGGAGCGCCGTGATCGCGGGGAATGCGCCGAGGATGGCGAAGGCGCAGGCGGCGCTGATCGCCGATACGATCGCGCAGCAGGGCGGCCCGGCCAACCTGCAAGGCAAGGAGATCGTCGCCCTCGTGGCCTATCTGCAGCGGCTGGGCTGGGACGCCACGCACGTCTCGGCGCCACCGGTCGCGACCGCCGTCGAGGCAGCGCCGGCGGCGGCCGTCGGAAAGACGGCCGGGGGCGGCACTCCATGAAGTCGTTGTCCGACGTCGTGGCCGGTGCCGGTCTGCACATCTACGCCGACATCGCCCTCATCATCTTCCTCGCCGTGTTCCTCGCGATTCTCGCCCGTGTGCTGTTGGCCAAGCGCTCCACCTGGGAGCACGAGGCCCATCTGCCGCTCGAGGACGGCGTGGCGCGGTTCACCTCCAATACGCCCCTCGACCGGTCAACCGACCATGCCGACCAGTAATCGCGATCAGGACCGCCTGCTCGAACACAATTATGACGGCATCCAGGAATACGACAACCCGATGCCGCGGTGGTGGGTCTGGATCTTCTGGGCCACGATCGTTTTCGCGATCGTGTACGGACTCGATCCGTGGCACGTGCTGCGCGGGCCGGGCCGGATTGCCGACTACAACGCGTCGGTGGCCGCAGCGGTCAAGCGCTTCCCGCCGCCCTCGACGGCGGGCGATGCCACCACCCTTGCCGCGCTGGGCAAGAATCCGCAGGCGCTCACCGCCGGCAAAGAAGTGTTCGTCACGAATTGCGCCCCGTGCCACCGCCCCGACGGCGGCGGGGTCATCGGCCCGAATCTCACCGACGACTACTGGCTCCACGGCGGAACCGTGGTGGACGTCCATCGGACCATCACCAACGGCGTGCTCGACAAGGGCATGCCGAACTGGGGCAAGATCCTCAAGCCGGAGCAGATCAACGACGTCGCCGTATACGTGTACTACGCACTCCACGGCACCAACCCACCCAATCCCAAGCCGCCACAAGGCGTGAAGGTCGCTCGCCCGGAATGACCGCCCCGCCTGCCGCCACCGACCGCGTCCTTCCGACGCTCAACGTCGACGGATCTCGCCGCTGGATCCGACCCAGGCCCTCGCCCGGCAAGTTCTGGCGCCGGCGGCGCGCGGTGGCGTACGGGCTCATGTTCGTGTTCTTCATCCTCCCGTATCTGCGGATGAGCGGGAAGCCCGTCGTGCTGCTCGACCTTCCCGACCGGCAATTCACCTTGTTCGGCACGACCTTCCTGCCCACCGACACGCTGCTCCTCATGCTGCTGATGGCCAGCATCCTCATCGGGATCTTTCTGATGACTGCGCTGGCTGGCCGGGTCTGGTGCGGGTGGAGCTGCCCGCAGACGGTGTACATGGAGTTCCTGTTCCGTCCCATCGAGCGGCTGTTCGAGGGAGGCCGCAGCGGGGCCCTGCAGCTCGATCGCCAGGGCGTGCGCGGCCAGCTGCGCGCCCGGCGGATGGCCAAGCACGGCGTCTACCTGCTGCTGTCGCTATTTCTCGCCCACACGTTCCTGGCCTACTTCGTGGGGATCGATCGCCTCGTGATGTGGGTGCAGCGCTCGCCCGTCGATCACCCGACCTCGTTTGCCATCATGGCGCTCACGACGTTCGGCATCATGACCGACTTCAGCTGGTTTCGCGAGCAGACCTGCCTCGTCGCCTGCCCCTACGGCCGGTTCCAGTCGGTGCTCCTCGACCGGCAATCGCTGATCGTGGCCTACGACCGCAAGCGCGGCGAGCCGCGGGCCCGCGGCAAGGACCGCACTGGCGCCGGCGACTGCATCGATTGCGGCGCTTGCGTGCTCACCTGCCCCACGGGCATCGACATCCGTGACGGGCTGCAGATGGAGTGCATCCACTGCACCCAGTGCGCGGACGCGTGCGACGACATCATGGCCCGCGTCGGCAAACCGCTCGGTCTCATTCGCTATTCGTCCCAAGCCGCCCTCGAGGGCGCCGAGGTGCGCAAGCTGCGCCCGCGCGTCGTGCTCTACCCGATGGCGCTCGCCGTCACCTTTGGAGGATTCCTGTTCGCCCTGGGAACCAAATCCTCCGCCGACGTAACCGTGCTGCGCGGCATGGGCGAGCCCTTCGTGATCGAAGCCGACGGACGCGTGGCCAACCAACTGCGCGTCAAGATCACCAATCGCTCGAACCAGGATCACGTGTACCAGGTGAACATCGCAGGCGTGAACGACGGATCGGTGATCGCGCCGGACGATCCCATGGCCGTGGCTGCCGGTGAGACCGACGAGATGGCGCTGTTCGTGCTGCTCCCGGCCACGGCGTTTCACGACGGGCGGCGCAACATATCCGTCCACGTCACCGACGGCGCGGGATTCAGTGGCGACGTGCCGTACCGTCTCGTGGGTCCCGAGCACGGCGACCACGATGACCACGGCGACGCCGAGCGCGGCGCGGGAGGGGATAGCAGATGAAGCGCGGAGCTGGGTGGCCCATTGCCGTGGCCGCGATCCTCGCCGCCACGGTAGGCCTCAACGGGTGGATGTACCGCGTGGCCAACGACGATCCCTCGTTCGCCATCGAGCCCAACTACTATCAGAAGGCGGTGGACTGGGACAGCACGATGGCGCAGGAGCGCCAGAATCTCGCGCTCGGCTGGCACCTGTCGCCCGAACTCGCCGCCTACACCCCGCGCGGCGGGGCATTGCTCCAGATCACGCTGCGCGACGCGTCGGGCGTCGAGATCCGCGACGCGACGGTGAAGGTCGCGGCGTTCTTCAACGCGCGCGCCAACGACGTCATCGACACCACGCTGACGCGGGATTTCGCCGGCTACAACGTGCGTCTCCCCGTCACGCATGGCGGGGTGTGGGAGTTGCAGTTCGACGTGACGCGGGGCAGCCAGCGATTCACCGCGACGTCGCGCGTCGAGGCCGTGGCGGCGGGAAACGGGACGTGACCCTGCTCTTGGGCGTCCTCGTCGCCAGCCTGGTGGGCAGCATCCACTGCGCGGCGATGTGCGGTGGTTTCGTGTGCGTGTACGCCGGCGCCTCGACACCACGCGGGCTTGCCAATCTTCCCGCCCACGTCGCGTACAACGGCGGCCGCCTCGTGTCGTACGTAGTGCTGGGAATCGTGGCCGGTGCGATCGGCGCTCGCGTCGACGACCTGGGCCGGTTCGCCGGGATGAGCCGAGGGGCCGCCATCCTGGCGGGCACGCTGATGGTGGCTTGGGCACTAGGCATCATGGCCGCGTCGCTTGGCATGCGGGTGCCGGGCACGCTGGCGCCGGAGTGGGCGAAGCGCCGGCTTGGCGCCGCACTCGTCGCCATGCGCGACCGTCCACCGGTAGCCCGCGCCGCCGTCACCGGGCTATTGACGACGCTCCTGCCCTGCGGCTGGCTGTACACGTTCGTCGTCACCGCCGGCGGAACCGGCAGTGGGCTTGGCGGCGCCGGCGTGATGCTCGCGTTCTGGCTGGGCACCGTGCCGGTGCTGCTCGGGCTCGGGCTGGGGGCTCAGCGGCTGCTAGGGCCCGTGGCTCGGCGGCTCCCGCTGGCGAGTGCGGCGTTGGTGTTGGTGCTTGGGCTTCTCTCGATTGCCGGACGCGTCCATCCGCCCGCCATGAACATGCGCATGCACGCCGGCGCTCCGACCGCCGCGGCTGCGCCCCAAGCGACGGCGATGGACTCGAGCCATGCAGGCCACTGAACGCGCCGCGCTGGCGCCCCCGGCGGGCGCCCGCGCCGAAGCGCCGTCGGAGGTGACCTGCACGCACTGCGGGCTCCCGGTACCGAGCGGGCTCGTCGAGCCCGGAGCGCCGCACCAGTTCTGCTGCACGGGCTGCCAAGCGGCGTACGAGATCCTCCACGAGCACGGGCTGGATCAGTACTACCGGCTGGGCGCGCCGCGGGGCGCGTCGGTCAGCCCCACGGGCCGCGCCTACGAGGAGTTCGACCACGAGGCATTCCAGAAATTATATATCCGGCCGCTGCCGGGCGGGCGGGCCCAGGTCGACCTCTACCTGGAGGGCGTACACTGCGCGTCGTGCGTGTGGCTCGTGGAGCGCGTCCCGCTCCTCCTGCCGGGCGTGGCCCGCGCCGAGCTGGAGATCCGGCGCTCGCTGGCCCGCGTGGAGTGGGACCCCGCCACCGTACCCCTCTCGCGGGTGGCCCGTATGCTCGACTCGCTGGGGTACCCGCCCCACCCGTTCCGCGGCGTGCAGCGCGAGGCCATACGGCGGCGCGAGGACCGCGCCATGCTCGTGCGCATCGGGGTTGCGGGCGCCATCGCCGGCAACATCATGCTCGCTGCCTTTGCGCTCTACGCGGGTTGGGGCGGGAGGATGGAGCACCAATGGCAGCTGTTCTTCCGCTGGTTGAGTCTGCTGCTCGTCACGCCAGCCCTGTTCTGGCCCGGCCGGATCTTCTTTTCCGGCGCGTGGTCGGCGCTCCGCACGCGCACGCTCCACATGGACGTACCCGTGGCCCTTGGCCTTGCCGTGGGCTATACGCAAGGCGCGATCAACACGATCCGCGACAGCGGACCGATCTACTTTGACGGCTTGGCGCTGCTGATCTTCCTGCTCCTCGTGGGCCGCTATCTGCAGCAGCGCGGCCAGCGGGCGGCGGCCGACGGCGCCGAACTCCTCTACTCGCTCACCCCCTCCTCCGCGCGCGTCATCGAGCCCGGCGGCGCGACGCGCATGGTGCCGGCCGAGGCGCTGTTGCCGGACATGGAATTCGAAGTGCGGCCCGGCGAGACGCTGGCCGCCGACGGCGTGATCACCGCTGGCCGGTCGCAGCTGGACACGGCGCTGCTCACCGGCGAGTCGCGCCCCGTGTCGGCGGGAGTGGGGGCCGGCGTGTTCGCCGGGACCGTGAATCTGTCGTCGCCCATCCTCGTGCGCGTGGAGCGGGCCGGTGAATCGAGCCGCGTCGCCCGACTGCTGCAGCAGGTGGAGGAGAGCGGCCGCCGCCGCGCACCGGTAGTGCAGACGGCGAATCGCATGGCGGCCTGGTTCGTGGCCGTCGTGCTCGCGCTCGCTGCCATCACATTCGTGATCTGGGAACTGCGCGATCCGTCGCGGGCCGTGGACAACGCCATTGCCCTGCTCATCGTGACCTGCCCGTGCGCGTTGGCGCTGTCCACGCCGCTGGCGGTGTCGGTCGCGATTGGCCGTGCGGCGCGGGCCGGAATCTTCATCAAAGGGGGAGACGCGCTGGAGACGCTGGCGCGTCCCGGACGGCTGCTGCTCGACAAGACGGGCACGGTGACGGCGGGTCAGACGGCGCTCGTGCATTGGGAGGGGCCCGACTGGGTGAAGCCGCTGGTGCTGGCGCTCGAGGCCGAGTCCACGCACCCGATCGCCGCGGGGTTCCGCACCGCTTGGCCGGGCGTGGCGGCCCCGCCCGCAGGCAGAACGGTCCACGCCCTGGGGGGCGGCATTTCGGGGTGGGTTCAGGGCCGGAGCGTCGTGGTGGGCGCGCCGGCGTTCGTGCGTGCTCGGGCCGACGGCGAATCTCCGGCGGTCACTCTGCCCTCCGATCTCACGCCGGTGCTCGTCGCCGTGGACGGGACGATCGTCGCCGCCGCGGGTCTGGGCGACCCGGTGCGCCCCGACGCCGCGAGGTCCATTGCCGCGCTCAGGTCGCGTGGATGGGACGTGGCGCTCCTGTCGGGCGACGCACCGATGGTGGTGGCGTCGGTGGGTCGCGCCCTGGGGCTCGCGGATGAGGCGTGCACCGGCGGCGCGGCGCCGGAGGACAAGTTGCGTGTCGTCGAGGCGGCGCGGCGCGACACTCGGCGGGCCGTGGTGATGGTGGGCGACGGGGTGAACGATGCGGGCGCGATCGCCGCCGCATCGGTGGGGGTGGGCGTGCACGGCGGCGCGGAGGCGTGCCTCGCGACCGCCGACGTCTATCTGACACGGCCGGGGCTGGCGCCGCTGGTCGAACTGGTGCGAGGAGCCGAGCGGACGATGCGGGTGATTCGCCGCAATCTGGCGTTCTCCCTACTGTACAACATCGTGGGTGCGGGGCTCGCCATGGCCGGCGTGCTCGATCCGCTGATCGCGGCGCTGATGATGCCGGCCAGTTCGCTGACCGTGGTGATGAGCTCGTGGCGCGCCCGCACGTTTGAAGGAGGCGGAGCGTGAGCGTCATCTATATCGTGGTGCCATTGGCGCTGCTCGTCGTCGGCGCGGCCGTTGCGGCATTCGTGTGGGCCACCAATCGCGGGCAGTTCGACGATCTCGATACGCCCGCAGTGCGCATGCTCCATGATGACGAACAGCGTCGCCCCCCAACCGGCCCCTGAAGGCGGCGTCCCCCCACGGGGCGGCGCCGCGGCTCCCGAACCGCGTCTGATCTACGTGGACGCGCTGCGTGTGGCGGCGCTGGCCGGCGTGTTTGTCGTGCATGTGTGCGAGGTGTTCAATCCGGCCGACGAGTGGCACATCACGAATGCGGTGCGCGCGCCGTGGGCGGGCGCCCTGGCGGCGCTCATGGCGCCCTGGATCATGCCGCTGTTCTTCGTGCTGTCCGGCGCCGCCACCTGGTACTCGCTGCGCACGCGGGGGAGCGGCGTATTCATCAGGGAACGCGTCAACCGGCTGCTCCTGCCGCTCGTGGTCGGCACGCTGCTCTTCGTGCCCCCCCAGGTGTACCTGGAGCGGCGACTGCGCGGCCAGTTCAGTGGGTCGTTCGTGCAGTTCATTCCGCACTTCTTCCAGGGCATCTACCCGCAGGGCAACCTGTCGTGGCACCACCTGTGGTTCCTGGCACATCTGTTCGCATACTCCGTGATCGCGCTTCCGCTCTTCCGGTACTGGCAGACCGCCGCGGGTGAACTCAAGATGCAGCGACTCGCGCGCCTGAGCGGCAGCAGCATCGGACTGCTGGCGCTCGCCCTGCCACTGGTCCTCGAGCGCGAACTGCTCTGGGGCTTGTTCCCGGAGCGCCACATGCTGAGCACGGATTGGGCCAACCACGCGCTGCTGCTGGTGGCGTTCGTGTACGGCTTCGTGCTCGCCGGCGCGCCGACGCTGGGCGCGGCCATCGACCGGTACTGGAAGGGTCTCGCGGCCGCGGGGGCCGCGCTCTCGTGTCTGCTCGCCGCCCTCGTCTGGGCGGGGGCCCTGCCCTCACGACTGCCGCCCCCGTATTCGCCGAGCTATCTCGTGTTCTGGACGCTGTACGCCGTCGACGCGTGGGCCTGCATGGTGGCCGTGCTGGGGGCGGGCCGCCGGTGGCTGCGCGTGGAGAATCGGGCGATCGCCGTGGGGCGCGCAAACGGGTTCGCCTGGTACGTGGTGCACCAGCCGGTGATCGTCGCGCTGGCGTACGTGATCGTGCAGTGGCCCGCACGGGTCGGAGTGGGAGTGAAGTTCACGGTCCTGTTCGCGAGCTCGCTGGCCGGAACGCTGGCTTTGGCGCAGCTCCTTCGCCACGTGCCCGGCCTGGCGCGGATACTGGGCTACCGCGCCCGCGCGTGAACGGTCGGCGGAGGAACTCGAGCATCGCGATGCGCGGCAACAGTGGCGCCGGACGCCCGGATGGCGTCGGGCGGATTCCCCGCGGCGCCTAGAGCCGGCCCGACAGAGAGTCAGGATTTACCCGACAGACCTCTACCGGGTGGGGGGTAGGTTGAGGCGCGGGTCCCCTGGGAGCCGTCGAGCCAGGAGCGAGCACGGCCCCGACGGCGCGTGGGACGCCGAGGAGCTTGGCGCTTACGACTTCATTCCGGATCGCATCGATGAGATCTCGCATGGGAGGAGCGGTGTGACCGTGACGTCCCCGACGACGGAGCCCGAAGCCGGCGATGCGCCCTGGGAGCCGGGCTTCAGCGAATATCTATTGGGCGGCATTGTCGTGCTGATGGTGGTCGGGCTCGCCCTGGCCGCATTCCTCTATCTCCTGCCACCAGAACGTCTTCAGCTTGCGGAGTTGCAGCCCGCGTTCGTCGTGGCGCCCGAGGCGCAGCTCCCGGTCGGCGCCAGCCGCGTCGTGGACTGGGGGCAGCAGGTCATCCTGGTCGTGCGGACCGGGGAAAAGACCTACGCGGGGCTGCAGGGCACGTCGCCCACCGACGGCTGCATCCTGGACTGGGACCCGACCTCGCTGCGGGTCCTCTCTCCATGCACCTACATCGTGTACGATCTGCAGGGCAACGTGGTGCGGGGCCTGACCACGGTGCCGCTCCAGCGGTATCCCGTGTTCGTCCGCGACGGCATCGTCTACGTGGGGAGGCCATAGGATGCTGGGGCGTGCATGGGAGGCAACCGTGGCGTGGGGGAAACGCTTCTGGGACGATCTGAAGGCAAGCACGGACGCCAGCCTGCTCGCCATCCTGCGGTTCGTGGGCCTGCTGTACGGGCGCATCGATACGCGTCTGCCCATCGACCAGGCGTTCCGCAAGTCGCTGCGCCACCGGTTGTCGCGCCACGCCGGATGGAGGCACGCCTTCGGCGGCATCACGTACCTGCTGTTCATGGTGCTGGTCGTGACCGGCGTGCTGCTCTCCTTCTACTACCGGCCGTCGGCGGAGGAAGCGTACCAGAGCATCCAAAACATCGTATCGGGCGTCACGCTGGGCTGGCTCATGCGGGATGTGCACGTCTGGGCCGCCAACCTGATCGTGCTCGCGGCGCTGGTCCACATGGGCCGCGTATTCTTCGGTGCGGCCTACAAGCCGCCGCGGGAGACGAACTGGCTCGTCGGACTGCTCCTGTTGTTCGTCATCTTCGCGTTCGGCGCCACCGGCTACCTGCTTCCGTGGGATCAGTGGGCCTACTGGACGGTGACGCAGGGTCTGGCCATCCTCGGCCACGTGCCGCTGTTCGGCGGTGCCCTCGTCGAGATCCTTCGGGGCGACCCGCTCGTCTCGGGCGCTACGCTGAGCCGGTTCTTCGCGATTCACGTCATCGTGTTGCCGTGGCTCGCGCTCGCGCTGCTGATGCTGCATTTCACTCTGGTGCGAAAGCACGGCGTCGCGCCGCCGGCCGAGGCGGCGACCGAGGACCTCGGCCCAAGCGATGAATCCGGCGTCCCGTTCTTCCCGAACCATTTTCTGCGTTCGCTGATCGTGGGTGTGCTGGTCCTGTCGCTCGTGATCACGGCGGCGGCCCTGTACCCGCGCGATGTGGCGGCGCCGGCGAACCCGGCACAGCCGCCGGCGTCGCTGCGCTCGACCTGGATCGTGGCCGACGTGTCCCGCGCGCTGATCTACTACCTGGGCGGGTGGGGCTTCGCGGCGTACCTGCTCCTCGGCGCCGTGATGGTGCTGCTGCCGCTGTTCGACCGATCGCCGGAGCGCCGTCTGAGACAACGCCCGATCGTGGCCAGCCTGGGGGTGGTCTTCTTTCTCGCGTTCGCCGTGGCCTGGGCCGCCGGATGGCACCTGCGGTCCGTGCCGGTCCTGGCATCCGGCGAGTTGACGCCGATCGAGCAGCCCCTGGCGATGCCGGGGCCCGCGCTGCCACGCGTCGCGCCCGTGCAGCCGGCCGCGCAACCCACGGGCACTTCGAGCCCCAGAGGTCCGCAATGAGAGGCGCCGCATTCAGGAGCCTGATGGGAGTCGCCGTCCTCGCCACCCTGCTCCTGGGCCCGCGAGCGTCGCAGGCGCAGGGGACCGTGGTGAGCGCGGACACGGCCAACGGCTGTCTCGCCTGCCACGCAGGACAGCGCGAGGCCGCGACGATGGGCGTTCACTCCCAGCACGGGGTTCGTTGCGTCGACTGCCACGGTGGAAACGCCGACGCGCGCACGCTGCCGGGCGGCCACCAGGGTCACTTCATCGGCTCGCCGAACAAGGTGCAGACCGCCGAGCTGTGCGGCTCGTGCCATTCGGACCCCAATCGGATGAGGGAGTACGGTCTGCCCACGGGACAGCTCGCGCAGTTCCGGACGAGCCGCCACGGCCAGCTGTTGTTCGGCCAGAACAACGCGGATGCACCCACGTGCACGGATTGCCACGGGACCCACATCATCTACCCGCCGTACGACGCCCGCAGCCAGGTGTACCCGACCAACATTCCGGGCACCTGCGCGCACTGCCATTCGGACGAGAAGCTCATGGCGAAGTACCACCTGCGCACGGACCAGTTCGAACAGTTTCGCAGCAGTGCGCACGGGGTGGCCCTGTTCCAGCACCAGAACTTCGCAGCTCCGACGTGCATCTCCTGCCATGGCGCGCACTCCGCCCTTCCGCCGACGGGAACGCAGGTGGCGAGCGTCTGTGGGCAGTGTCACGCGCTGGTGGACCAGGCGTTCGAGCAGAGCCCACACGGCGCGGCGTCCCGGGTCGGCAAGCTGCGCGGCTGCCTGGCGTGCCACACGAACCACGGCACGGAGGGCGTGCCCATCGACAAGATCGGCGCGACGTGCGACAAGTGCCACGCATCGGACGCGCGGCTCCATCAGATGGGCGTGGACCTCCAGCACAGCGTGGTCCAGGCGAGTCTGGACATGGAGTCCGCGCGGCAGGCGGTCGATGCGCTGTCTCTCGCAGGCCGTCAGGTTGGCTATTACCGGTTCCGGTATCAGTCGGCCTTGACGTATTACCTGCAGATCGCGCAGGCCCAGCACAGTCTCGATTTCGCGAAGGTCGACGATCTCGCCCGGCGGGTGCGCTCGGTGTCCGTGGACCTGAACAACGCCGCGAATACGAGCCGTGAGCAGCGCTGGGAGCACAAGCTCCTGTTGCTTCCGGTGTGGTTCCTGTCGCTCTCGGCCGTGGTGCTGGCGTGGCTGGCGCTGAGGGCTCTGCGCAGAACCGGCGACGACGACCACCGGCAAGGCTAGGGGCATGTCACCTGCGGTACGCCGGCGCATCTCGCGGATAGGCCGGATCCTCATTCCGGTCGGGATCCTCACGATCATCCTGATCACCGTGGGGACCGTGACCTTCGTCCAGGTCTCCAGCCAGCCCTGGTTCTGTGGCAGTTGCCACATCATGCAGCCGTATTACAAGTCGTGGACCACCTCGACGCATCGCAACGTTCCCTGCATCAAGTGCCACATCGCGCCGGGGATCAAGGCCGAGGCGATGACCAAGATCCAGGCTGCGAACATGGTGGTGAAGGACTTCACCGGCGCCACCACCACGCGGCCGTGGGCGGAGATCGAGGACGCGTCGTGCCTGCGCTCGGGCTGCCACTCCGACCGGCTGATCCAGGGCCGCGTCGACTTCAAGGGGGTGCGTTTCGACCATACCACGCACCTGGGCGAAGTGCGGAATGGCATGCAGCTGCACTGCACGAGTTGCCATTCCCAGATCGTGCAGGGTACGCACATCGCGGTCACGGAAGGCACGTGCTTCCTCTGTCACTTCAAGGATCGTCCGGCAGGCAAGCCGCTGGGCGGCTGCATCGGATGTCATCCGTCGCCGCCCACGGTCACGTCGCCCGAAGGCTACGTGATCGACCACGCGCAGTACGTCAAGGACAGGATCGACTGTCTGTCCTGCCACAACCAGGTGACGCACGGTACGGGCGCCGCGGATGAGGCGCGGTGCGTCAGCTGCCACAACGAGCCCGCGCTGCTTGCGCAGTTCAACAACCCCACCATGTTGCATCAGGTGCACGTCTCGCAGCACAACATTGCGTGCATCCAGTGTCACACCTCGCTCGACCACAAAGTCATGGCCCTCACCACCAACGTGGAGCTCGACTGCAAGAGCTGCCACGCCGGGGTCCACAAGGCCGAGCAACGTCTCTACGCCGGCATCGGCGGCCACGGGGTGCAGCCGACTCCGAGCGCCATGTACACGGCGCGAGTGGCCTGCGTGGCCTGCCACAACGCCGCGTCGAAGCTGCCGGGCCATGACACGGTCAACGTCGCCAACCAGGCCGCGTGCCTCTCGTGTCACGGCATCAAGTACGCCAACGTGCTGCCCGCCTGGCAGACGCAGATGGAGCGGAAGGTGCAGCTGGTCGGGCCGATCGTGGACGCCGCGCAGACGGCCGCCTCTGCCATGCCGCTGCGCCGCCGCGCGCTGGCCGACAGCCTGCTGGGCATGGCCAGCGAGAACGTGGAGTTCGTGCGCGCCGGCAAGGGCGCCCACAACATCGTCTACGCCGACCAGCTGCTGCGGGCATCCTTGAGTCTGGTGCGGCAGGCCGTGAAGGATGGCGGCCTGCCGTACCGCGTGCCGAGCCTGGACCTGGGCCCGCCGGTGAGCGAGAACCAATGCCTGCAGTGCCACCTGGGAGTCGAACAGCAGAAGGGCAGCTTCCAGGGAAGAAGCTTCGACCATACGGGCCACGTACTGCGCGCCGGGCTCCAGTGCAGCGCGTGCCACACGCCGTTCTCGGCGCACGGCGGAATCACCTTGACTTCCACCGCCAGCTGCGACGCGTGCCACCATTCCCAGGTGCAGCCGGTCGCCAACTGCGCGCGCTGCCACGCGGGACCGGGAGGCGTGCCGCCGGACACATTCAAGCTGGCGGCCGGCGACTTCTCCCATGGCGCGCACCTCGCCGCCAACCTGGAGTGCAAGGCGTGCCACACGGCGCCGGGCATGGACGCGCGTGCCCTGCAGTGCGACAACTGCCACGAACAGCACCACCAGCCGCAGGTGGCGTGTCTGAGCTGCCATCGCGGCGGCGCGCTGGCCAAGCACAAGGTGGCCGACCACGTGGTGTGCAGTCAGTGCCACAAGACCGTGCCGCAGATCAACCGATGGAGCCGCCCGGTCTGCACGGCGTGCCACGCGTCGTACACCAACCACCACCCGGGCAAGGCGTGCGAGACCTGCCACCGGGTGCCGGCGATGGGGACCGCGCATACGGCGGTGCCGAAACCGGCCCCTGCCGCGGGAAAGGGACGCTGACCTCCCCCGCCATTTGACGCGACTCGATGGGCTGCCCCAGTATGCCCTGGGGCAGCCTCGCCGCACCTCGGGGACCGCGCGACCGCGGGCAGGAGACCTTGCGCATTGAGCCAACCGGACGTCGTGCTCATCCACCCGCCGAGCATCTACGACTTTCGCGAGCGGACCATCTTCTACGGTCCGATCAGCGACGTCATCCCATCGTCGCCGATTTTCGAGATGTATCCGATCGGCTTCGTGACGCTCGCCGCGTACCTCCGGCGTCACGGCTATCGGACCCGCATCGTGAATCTGGCGCTGCGCATGATGCGCAGCCGGCGGTTCCGGCCCGAGCGGTTCCTGCGCCGACTTCGCCCCAGACTCTTCGGCATCGACCTGCACTGGCTGCCTCATGCGCACGGCGGGCCGGAAGTCGCAGCGCTGCTCAAGCGGCTGCACCCGGACATTCCGATCGTATTCGGCGGGATCTCGTCCAGCTATTTCCACGAGGAGCTGATCCAGGACCCGGCCGTGGACTTCGTGCTGCGCGGCAGCGTGACGGAGCCATGCCTGCTGGCGCTGGTGCGAGAACTCGAAGGCGAGCGCCGGTTCGACCGCGTGCCCAACCTGACGTGGAAGCAGGACGGCGCGGTGCGCGTCAACCCCGCGTCGTTCGCGCCGCCGTCGCTCGATGAGTTCGATCTGGATCTCGGGATGATGGTGGCGTCCGTCGTCAGCCACCTGGACTTCTGGACGAGTATCCCGTTCCAGGCGTGGTGGCGCCATCCGATCACGGCCGTGTTGACCGTACGAGGCTGCGCCCGAGGGTGCGTGACGTGCGGTGCGTCGGACGCGGCCTTCAAGCGCTTCATGGCGGGGCGGCACCCGCTGTTCCGCGGCCCCGACGCCATCGCCGCGCAGGTACGGGGCCTGGCGTCGTTCACGCGGGCGCCGATCTTCCTGGTCGGCGATATCAACGATGGCGGCCCGGCATACGCGCGAGCAGTGGTCGAGGCGCTCGGGCGTGCGCCCGTTGCCAATCGCATCGTATTCGAATTCTTCGAACCGCCGCCGGTAGACCTGCTGCAGCGCATCGATGCGATGGTCCCACGCTGGGGCGCGGAGCTTTCCCCCGAGAGCCACGACGAAGCGATCCGCACCCGCCTTGGCAAGGCCCGCTACACGAACGAGCAGTTGGAGGCGGGCATCGCGTCCATGCTCGCGCTCCGCTGCGAGAACCTGGACATGTTCTTCATGATCGGCCTGCCGGGCCAGAGCTATGGCAACGTCCTCGAGATGGTGGACGCCATCGAACGCCTCTTTTCCCGCTTCGACCGTCGGCTCTCGGCCTTCATCACACCCATGGGTCCCTTCATCGACCCGGGCAGCGACGGCTTCGAGCAGGCCGAAGCACAAGGCTACCGGATTCGCGCCCACACGCTGGCGGAACACCGCGCGCTACTCGACCAGCAGCGGGACTGGGAGTCGTTCCTGAACTACTCGACGGATTCCATGACCCGGGCCGAGATCGTGGACGCGACGTACGACGGCGCCGAGCGCCTCAACGCGCTCAAGGCAAAGCACCGGAGAATCGAGCCGGAGCAGGCCGCGGCGGTGGCGCGTCGCATGGCCTCGGCCCGCGCGCTGCGGCGCAGCCTCGCCGAAGCCGGCGGGGGTGAGCTGGATCCGGCCGTCCACAGCGCGTTGCTGGGGGAGATCCGCGCCTTCTCCGAAGCGACCGTCAACGACAAGGCGGAGCTGTTCCCGCCGGGCGCGTTCCTGCGCAACTTCCGCGTTGGCGGGATCCTGCGGTTGCTGGCACGCGAGCTGCTGCTGAACCTCCGGCGCCGGCCGCGCGTGCAAGAAGCCAGGCCGGATCGTTGACCCGTCAGGGCCGACGACCCAGGATCCTTGCCTGGACTTCGTTTGGCGACATCTGCATGTGGCAGGGCGCGCATTCCCGCGCCGGCTGGTGCGCGCGCTGGTCCACGTGACAACTCAGGCAGAACGTGCGGTCGCCGGTGAGCAGCTCGAGGGTCGTGCGCGCATGGCACTGGGCGCAGGCCAGGTGGTCGGCGGCCACGTGAGACGTGAGCAGCTTGGTTCCGTGGCAGCCCGCGCAGTCGGCAGCCTCGCGATGGTGCGCCTCGTGGCAGGTCGTGCAGGCCACGACCGTCGCGATCGCCGCCGGCGACGTGTGGCAGCGCGCGCACTGCACCGTGGCGTGGGCACCGTGCCGGAACGCGACCTCGCGCGAGGTCGGTGCGCCGTTGGGTCGCAAATGGAGTGGCAGGATCACCGAGTCGGCACGGCTCGTCAGATCCCGACCGCTGTGGCACGTGGCACACGTCAACGCCGACGTGACGTGGTGACACTCGCTGCACGCCGCCGCCGTCACCTTCGGCTTGCCGTGTGCGGGATCGAACTGGCGGCCGCCAGCGGCGAAGGGGCCCGCGGAAGAGTGGCACTTGCTGCACGCGACGTCCGCACGAACCACATGATCGGCGTGGCTGAACGCCTGGCCGAAGATCGTGGCGCCCAAGGCCTCGATGCCGTAATGACACTCGGCGCAGGGGACGACGGCCGGATTGGGCCCCAACGCGGGCGGCGGCGGCACCGGCAGACCTGCGTCCCGATACGCGGACCCCACCTTCCGGACCGCCGAACGCAGGAGCGCGTCGGCACCCGGCACGTTGTGCAGGCCGACGCCATCGACCACCAGCGTCATGTCCGCGCGCGCGGACTGCAGTTCGGCCCTTGCGTCAGCGCGCTCGGCGAGGCGGCGCTGGGCGTTGGCTTCCGAGACGTATGAGGCCACGACCTGGGTGCGCCAGCCGAGGGCCTCGTCCCAGCGGGGCAGCATGTCCCGGTAGCTGGGGCCGTGGCAGCTCGTGCACGCCTGGACGATCGCCGCCATCCGCGGCCCCGAGGCCGTTGCAGCGAGGACCCGATCCGTGTGGCAGGAGCGGCAGCCGACCCGGGCCAGGTACATCTGATCCGGCCGGAGCGTCGAGTCCGGGCCCTGCCCCGTGAACAGCGCTTGGATGGCCTCGTGCGCCCGGGCGTGGCAGGTGGTGCAGCGCGCCGACGCCTCCGGACCCGTGTCCGACATCGTGGCGTGGACCCCGGGGTGG
This sequence comes from Gemmatimonadaceae bacterium, assembly GCA_035533015.1. Taxonomy (NCBI): domain Bacteria; kingdom Pseudomonadati; phylum Gemmatimonadota; class Gemmatimonadia; order Gemmatimonadales; family Gemmatimonadaceae; species Gemmatimonadaceae bacterium. Next base: position 47,601 of record DATLUQ010000036.1, read on the forward strand.
CAGCTCGTGCAGTCGAGCGGGACGGGGGTGGACGACGCCACCACCGGCTGGCTTTCCCGCTGCGGTAGCTGACGTCCCGGTGTCCAGGCGACGATGGTCGCGGTGGCCAAACCGGCCACGAGACCACCGACGATCCGGCGCCGAACGGCGGTCATTATCTCAACTCACAAGAGCGTAGATCACCAGAAGGACCAGGAAGATCCCCACCGCCAGCGCCGCGAAGCCGAGGCCCATGGACCAGAGGTAGGTCGCGCGGGACGGCGCAACGGTCTGCAGCTCCTGCAGGCGGCCCTCGCGCTGGTTCCGCTCGTATTCGAGCGGATGCTCATCCTCGAAGTACTCCGCTTTGGCCCGGCCCGTGAAGATCACGAGGTCGATGGGGAACTTCTCCGGACGCAGGTGCACGTTGAAGAAGTGGATCGTGAAGATGAAGCCCAGCGCGAGCAACGCCTCATCGCCGTGCACGATGGTGGCGACGTTGAACAGCCAGCCCGGCAAGAACCGGGCGAAGAACGTGGGGAACCAGAGCAACAAGCCGGAGCCGCCGATGATGGCCACGCCCCAGAACACCGCCCAGTAGTCGAACTTCTCCATGTAGCTGTAGCGGTCGAACCTCGGGTGGGGTCCCCGACCGAGGAACCACTTGAACATGTCCACGACGTCCCGGATGTCCTTCGGCTGGGGGACCATGCTCCGCGGGCCCCAGAAGATGGACATCTTGTCCTCGGCCCTGATCAGGTTGCGGGTCACGGCGGCCAGGTGGATGAAGAAGTAGCCGAACGTGATGGCGGCGCACACCCGGTGGATGAACCCGGCCGAGCCGGGACCACCGAGGAACCGCATGAACGGCGCGGCCCAGGGCGCATAGGCGAAGCGGAGCGGAATGCCCGTGGCCACGAGGCCCAGGAACGAGATGATGACCAGTGCGTGGATCGTGCGCTCGACGGTCCCGAAGCGCCGGATGTAGGGTCCCTGCCCCTGATCCGAGACGGCCATGGGCTTCTTCATGGTTGTTCCCCCTTGTCCCGGGGCGTGACGGGCGGCTCAGCGCCATGCGTGGGCCTGCCGCGCAGCCGATCCACGGTGATCCGGCCCAGCCACATCAGGGTGTGCAACCCGAAGAAGAGGAAGACGCTCACGAGCAGTGCGGTCATGAAGAGCCAGGTCCAGAACAGCCGTGGATACGCCTGCCGGTTCCGCGGGTCTCCGTGCGGCTGGTACTGGACGAAGTTTGCGTTGGCGGTCGGGTGACACTGGCTGCACGTCTTCACCAGGTTGGCCGGGTTGACCGACGACTTGGGATCCGTGGACGGCAGCATGTCGTGCGGCGTGTGGCAGTCGCTGCACTTGGCGGTGATCCCGAACCCGAGCTCCGTGACCTGGCCGTGGTAGGTCTCGAAGTACGTCTTGTATTCTTGTTCGTGGCACGAGCCGCATTCCTTGACCACGCCGCGGAACCAGACCGGATCCGAGGCCGCCACGATCTGGTGCGACGAGTGACAGTCGGTGCACACCGGTGCCGAGTGCCCCGTGGGCGTCTTGGCCCCCGTGCGCAGGGCCTGTCCGTGCGACGACTGATTGAAGGTCTCGAGGATTCCCGCGTGGCACTTGCCGCAGGTCCCGGCAATGTTCGCGCGGTTGATCGTGGATTGCGACGAATCGGGCGGCAGAATCAGGTGCGCGCCATGGCAGTCGCTGCACGTGGCCGAAACGACCAGCCCCGCCTTGGTCATGGCGGTGCCGTGGACCGTCTTGTAGTACGAGCTCACCGCCGTCCGAGCCTGCGCTTGATCGGCCGCGCCGAAGTACGTGCCGATGATTCTGGGATCGGCGTGGCAGCGGCCGCACAGCGAGGCCACGTTCAACGGGTAGGTCGGAGAGCGGGGATCGTCGGCCCCCAACACGTGGTGCGCTCCGTGGCAACTGACGCACGTCGGCGCATTCCCCCTCGTGACCGCATCGGGCGCATGAATCGAACGGGCCCAGTCATCGCCTTCCTTCTGATGGCAGCTCTGACACGGAACGGCAATGCCCGTGGTGACGCGGTGCGGGTAGCCGTTCGCGAAGTCCGGATGGCAGCGTGCGCACGTCAGCCCCGCGTGCTTCGAGTCATGCAGCAGCGTATCGGGGACGAACAACGACGAATCGGCTTTGAGGGTCGCTGCCTTCCCGACCAGGAAGTCCCGGTTGGAATGGCAGTTTCGACACTCGACGACGCCCTTTTGCTGCTGGCCAGAAGCGGGCGCCGCCAGACCCAGGACGAGGGTCGCAGCGCCGAAGAACGACACGATGACCGCGATCACGTGGCGCCACGGAGTGCGACGGGCGCCGAACTCACTCCATCCCGAACCAGCCTGCGTGCTCAGTCGTATCAAGGCCACCTGCCCGTTCTGCGTTCGCGTATGACATCGAATCGGATCCCGGCCTTCTGGTCCGGTCCTCGCGGACCGGCGTCGTTCCAGCGTGTCAAATAAACGCCCGGCGCGAGGTACCCACCAATCGGAGATGCCCTGAGGCGTCGTAAGGGTTTCTGCTCCTCGGCTTCCCCCACGATCGTCGCGTCTCCGTCATCCCGTGGTCGACCCCTTCGCCCAGAGCATCGGGCCCCATCGCCTGCTGCTGATTCGGCCCCGAACCATCGGGTGAACTCGTCGCGCCGCCACCCGCCACGTTGCCTCCACGCACCGGTAGGCGCGTGCCGCCCTGCGCTGCGGACGGAGCCGCGCCTACCGGGCCGCAGGGCAAAGCCCCCACGCAGAATCAGGCATCCTCCGATGCGGGGCGAGATGCGCGGATGAACATTGTCGAATACCCCCATCGGCACAGAGGCGTCGTCATGAAGCGAGCCACCCGCAGCCGCGCGCTCGGCCGTCCGAGCCCCATCATTGCGCATACCCCGCAGCACGACATCCTCGACCAGTACCTGTTCGAGGTGAACCGGTTCCCACTGCTCACCTCGCCCGACGAAATTGCGCTCGCGCGCCGCATTCAGGCGGGCGACCGCCTGGCCCTGGATGAACTGGTACAGCGCAATCTACGTTTCGTAATATCCGTGGCCAAGAAGTATCGCAATCGGGGGCTCTCGCTCCTCGATCTGATCGAGGAAGGCAACCTGGGGCTCATGACCGCCGCGCAGCGGTTCGATCCGGACCGGGGCGTGAAGTTCATCTCGTACGCCGTGTGGTGGGTGCGCCAGGCCATTCTGGCCGCCCTGGCCCGGCAGGGCCGCACCGTACGCCTGCCGCTCAACCGCACCGGCGACATGTCGCGCATGGTGAAGGCTGCCGCCGCCCTGCGTCAGGAACTTGACCGCGAACCGACAGAAGAAGAGTTGAGCAACGCGACCGGCCTCTCGCCGCGCGTCGTGCGCTCGCTCCACGGCGTGCAGACCAACGAACTGCGGCTCGACGCGCCCATTTCCGGCGCCGGCGACCGCGCCCTCATGGAGCAGTTCGCGCAGGCCCAGGCCCCCGACGTCGAAGAAGAAACCATCGGACGCCTGCTCCACGGCGATCTCGAGCGCGCGCTGCGCACCCTCTCCCCGCGCCACGAGCGAGTGCTCCGGCTCTATTTCGGATTCGACGACGGTCGCGAACGGACGCTCGAGGAAATCGGCCTGCTATTCGGCGTCACGCGCGAGCGCATCCGCCAGCTCCGCGACCGCGCGCTCAAGCGACTGCACGAAGGGCGCGTGAGCCGCACGCTGGCGACCTATGTAGGGTGAGATCGCGGCCGATTCGAGAGTAGGACGGTAGGAGAGTAGGACGGATAGGTGCAAACGCCGTTCCCGTCGTTCCCTCCTACGGTCCTGCAGGCCGTCTTGTCAGGGATTCCCCTTCATCCACGCCGCAAATCCACTGATTGTGGTCCCCCTCCCAGCGGCTAGCGTTCGTGCAGCGCCGAAGGAAACCACGACCAGCCCATCGCCAGCGCCTATCGTGTTCAGACTGTGGAAGCACCGGAAATCCGAGCAGCCGGCCCCGACTTCGCGCCGCGCGTGCCCCAGTGACTGTCCGCTCGCCTTCTGCCCCACCGGGTTCTGCGCGCTGGTCGTGGGATTTTCCTGTCCGGCACACGAGGCCCGGCGGCTGCGCACGCTCGGCGTGTTCGAGGGCGCCCGGGTGAACATCGTGGATACGCGGAGCGGGATCCTGCTCGACGTCCGCGGCTCGCGGCTCGCGCTGGATGTCGCGGTCGCGCGGACGATCACGGTGCGAGCGTTCGCCGCATGAGCGCCGCGGCCGGGCTCGCGCCCGTCCTGCAGAACCCGAAACAGCGGCCGCTGCGCGTCGGCCTGGTGGGCAATCCGAACTGCGGCAAGAGCACGTTGTTCAACGCGCTCACCGGCCGCCGCCAGCGCGTGGCGAACTTTCCGGGCGTCACCGTGGACCGCGCCGAAGGCGAATACCGGTACGACGGCCAGGCGGTGTCGGTGATCGACCTTCCCGGCATGTACAGCATCTCCCCGGAATCGCCCGACGAGACGATCGCCGTCGACGTGCTGCTCGGTTCCGCCCGCGGCGTGGACGCGCTCGACGTCATCGTGCTCGTGCTGGACGCGGAGCATCTCGAGCGCAATCTGTATCTGGCCACCGAGGTCCTGGAATTGGGGCGCCCCACGGTCATCGCGCTCAACCGCGTGGACCGTTCGGAGCGCGCCGGCCTCCGGATCGATGTCGTGGAACTGATCCACGAGTTGGGCGTGGTGGTGGTGCCGGTGGTGGCGACGCGGGGCGAAGGGGTGGATCGCCTGCGCCATGCCGTGGCGCGCGCCGGCTCGCTCCCTCACTCGAACTTGACCTTGATGCCCGACGCCGACGGCACCCGCGGCGGGGATCCCGAGTCGCGGGAGGCGAACCGCCGGTACCGCTGGATCTCGGCCGTGTGCGATCGCACGGTGACGCGCACACGGCCGCATACGCGATCGCTGAGCGACCGCGTCGATGCCGTGGTCCTGCACCGGATCTGGGGGCCGATCATCTTTCTCGGTCTCATGCTCCTGGTCTTCCAGGCGATGTTCAGCTGGGCGCGGCCGCTGGCCGGCGGCATCCAGGCCCTCGTGACCCTGGCGGGTGCCGGCGTGCGAGTGGCGGTACCTCCGGGCGAGCTTCGCAACCTGCTGGTGGACGGCGCGCTCGCCGGCGTGGGGAGCGTGCTCGTGTTCCTGCCCCAGATCGCGATTCTCTTCCTGTTCATCGGGCTGCTCGAGGACTCGGGCTACATGGCGCGCGCGGCGTTCGTGATGGACCGCTACATGCGCCCGCTCGGTCTGCACGGCAAGAGTTTCATTCCCCTGATCTCCGGATACGCGTGCGCCGTGCCGGCGATCATGGCCACCCGCACCATCCAGCACCCCAAGGAGCGCCTGGCCACGATCATGGTGGTGCCGCTCATGAGCTGCTCGGCGCGGCTGCCCGTGTATACGCTGCTCGTGGCCGCATTCGTGCCGGCGGTGGCCGTGGCGGGGGTATTCAGCCTCCAGGGCCTCACGATGCTGGGCATGTACTTGCTGGGCACGGTGGCGGCCCTGGCCGCGGCCGCCGTGTTCCGCCGCACCCTGCTCCGGTCGGAGACCCGGGCGCTGATCATCGAGTTGCCGCCGTATTCGCTGCCCAGTGGACGCGTGCTCGCCAATTCGGTATGGCAGCGCGTGCGCCTGTTCCTGCGCCGTGCCGGCACGGTGATCTTCGCCATCTCGATCCTGCTCTGGGGAATGGCCACCTATCCACGGGCGACGGCGGCGCCGGGGCAGACGATCACGCAGGAGCAGCGGCTCTCGCAGTCGGCGCTGGGCCGGCTGGGCCACGCCATCGAGCCGGCCGTACGCCCGCTCGGCTACGACTGGAAGATCGGCGTATCCATGATGGCGTCGTTCGCAGCACGCGAGGTGTTCGTATCGACCATGGGAACCATCTACGGCGTATCGCGGGACGGCACCGACGCGCACACGCTGGCCCAGCGTCTGCGCGAGGAGCGCAACCCGGCCACCGGGCGCCTGGCCTACACGCCGCTCATCGCCGTCGGGTTGATGGCGTTCTACGTGTTCGCCCTGATGTGTACCAGCACCGTGACCATGACCCACCGCGAAACGGGCGGAGGGTGGCGCGGGGCTGGCTGGGCGCTATTGCAATTTACATATATGCTGGTACTGGCCTACGGCGCCGGCTTCGTCATCTATCACGGCGGATTGGCCCTCGGCCTGGGAGGCGCCTGATGAACAGCGCGTGGATCCAGCCGGCCCTCGTCGCCCTGGCCCTGACCGCGGCGGCCGCCTATCTGCTGCGCCGGGCGTGGACCCGGTGGCTCCGCGCGCGACAGCCGCAGTCCGGAGCATGCGGTCCGAACTGCGGCTGCGGCGACGATTCGGGCTACTGAGGCCGCACCACCAACAGCGCCCGCGGTCCGCCGCGAAGGACCTTGTCGGCCACGCTGCCGACCACCAGCCGAGACATCCCCCGCCCGTGAGTGGCCAGCGCCACGACGTCGCTGGCATTCGCGGCCGCCGTCTCGATGATGACCTGGGCCGGCGAACGCTCGGTGCGCACCTCGCTCTGCACGTTGACCGTCGGATGCTGGCGGCGCAGCTTGGCGGCCAGGCTCGACACGTAATCGGCCGCCCGCTCGACCAGCGCGTCCGTGGCCGCCGCCGAGTACTCTTCGGGCGGCGCGTAGGCCACCGCGTACTCCATGGCCGGCATGAACGCCGGCGCGAACACCGGCTTCACGACCTCGAGCAGCAGCACCTGGGCGCCCGTCAGTTCGGCGAGGGCCAGGGCTGGCGGCACGACCTGTTCGGCGTACCCCGAGCCGTCGAGCGGCACGAGCATGCGATTGAACGCCCCGATCGGCTCAAGCACGCCGCCGGCGGCCTCCTCCGGGCGGAGGAGCAGCACCGGCGACGACACGGTACGCACCACGCCGTCGGCCACGCTGCCCAGCCACGCGCGGCTGAAACCCGTGCGCCCATGGGTGGACATCACGAGGAGCGGTGCGTCCTGCGCTCGCAGGTGGTCACAGATTACCTGCGTCGGCGGGCCGTCGAGCACCACCGTGCGCGCGTCGAGCCCCGTCTCGGCATGGATGCCCACGGCCGTGCGCTCGAGATACTCCTGCGCCTCCTCGCGCATGGCCTCATCGAGCGCCACCTGATCGCCGAGGTCGTGCAGCATGAGCTGGTGGGCGCGCACCAACTGGATCCCCGCCTTGGCCCGCTCGGCGAGCATCGTGGCGGTGGCCAGCGCATGCTCGGCCAGGGGTGAACCGTCCAGCGGTACGACGATGGTGCGGAACATCGGTGCCTCCTCCGCCCAAAGGCGGCCGTGCTTCAGGACCAGGGCTCGCGGAACTCCCGGTCGCGGTTGAATACGTAGGTCCGTGCCTGCACCTTGCCTTCGGCCACGGCGCGGGCGATATCCGTGCCGGTGACGATGCCCACGAGCGCCCCTTCGTCCACCACGAGCACGCGGTGAATGCCGGCGCGGCTCATCAACTCGGCCGCCTGTTCCACCGCATCCCCGGGTTTCAGCGCCCATAGGCGACGGGTCATGACCTCGCGCACCTCGTGCTCCTCGAGCACGTTCCACTCGGGACCTTCCACGCTCGCCATGCGCTCGGTGACCTCGGCGCCCGCGTCGTCCCACAGATCCGTGAAGAACTCCGCCGACGGCTCGTCTTCCGCGTCGCTGACGTCCGGAACCGGCAGATCGCTCCAGTCACGCCACTCGGTGTCGCCAGGCTCCTCCTGTTCGGTGGGCACGCCGGGCTGGCTGGCCGCAAAGCCGATCAGGTCGGACGCCGATACCACGCCCACCACCTTATCGCCCTGGAGCACGGGAGCCCCGCTCACGTGGCGGCGCGCCAGCAACTCCATGGCGTCGCGAAGCGTTGTAAGCGGAGTGACGGACACGACGTCCGTCGTCATGATGTTGCGGAGCTTCAGCATGGGCACCTCCCTCCCCTTCCGGATGGGTGCGGCGGGCAACGGCGCCCGCTCGGTCGCATGTAAGTTGCCGCCGCCCCCCGCGACCCACTGTCGGCGGCTACCCGAAAGCATGTAAGGAGAGGGCCGGCAACGCGCGGTTGTCTCCCTACCGTGCGCTGCCATGGCGGCGCCGAGCCGTCGAGGGCCGGCGATCGCTCCTCGCCTGTCCATCAACTGTCGACTAAGATGCTTGGACCCGCTGCCCCACGGTCTCATGTCCCCAAGCGCGCTGCAGCTCCTCATCGCGGTTCTTCACGTCGTGCTGGCGGTCGGCGTTTCGGCGCACATCGTCCTCACCAAGGACGACGTCCGCGCCGCGATCGGATGGATCGGGCTCGTGTGGCTCACGCCCCTCGTGGGGTCGCTGATGTACCTGTTCCTCGGGGTCAACCGGATCAAGCGCCTGGCCGGTCAGTTGCGACGCGACCGTGCCATGACCGGAATCACCCACACCGGTTCGCATATCCTGCCGCACCGGGGAGTGGCCGAAGCCGAGATTCCGGAACGGCTACGCCCCCTCGCGACCCTCACGGGACGGGTGACCGGCGCTCCCCTCGTGGGGGGCAACGCCGTGGATCCACTGGTGGGCGGCGACGCCGGGTATCCCGCCATGCTCGAAGCCATCGCCGACGCCCGCACGAGCGTGGCGCTCGCCACCTACATCTTCGACCGGGGCACGGCGGCCGACCGGTTCGTGGACGCGTTGGCAGCCGCGGTCGCGCGCGGCGTCCAGGTGCGCGTTCTGATCGACGGCGTGGGAGCACGGTACAGCCGCCCACCGATCGTCGGGACGCTGCGCCGCCACGGCGTGACGGTGCAGGAATTCCTGCCGTCGGCGTTCCCCTTCTCGCACCCCTATTTCAATCTTCGTAACCACCGCAAGCTCATGATCGTGGACGGCGCCGTCGGGTTCTGCGGCGGGCTCAACATCCGGGACGGCTGCATGCTGTCGCTCGATCCGCCCGACCCCACGCAGGACGTCCATTTCCGCTTTCGTGGGCCGGTCGTGCGGCAGTTCATGGGAGCGTTCGCCTTCGACTGGCAGTTCGCGGCGCGCGAGGCGCTCGAAGGCGAGTCGTGGTTTCCCATCCTGCCCGCCGACGTCGGGCCCGTGCTGGCCCGCGGCATCCCCGACGGGCCCGACGAGGACTTCGAGGCGATGTTGTTCACCTTTCTCGGCGCCATCGCACAGGCCCGGCGGCGTATCCGGATCGTCACGCCGTATTTCCTGCCCGACAAGCCACTGGTCGACGCGCTCAAGGTGGCCTCGCTGCGAGGTGTGGACGTGGAGATCCTGCTGCCGGCGCGTAGCAACCTTCGCACCGTGCAGTGGGCGCAGGGCGGTCAGCTCGCGCAGGTGCTCCGCGGGGGGTGCCGTGTGTTCTTCACACCGGCGCCCTTCGACCACTCCAAGCTGTTCACGGTGGACGGTGAGTGGTCGCTGGTCGGATCCACGAACTGGGACCCGCGCAGCCTGCGTTTGAACTTCGAGTATGCCGTGGAATGCTATTGTCCGCATTTCGCGGCGCGGCTGGACGCCATGATCGACGCCAAGCGGGACGCCGCGCGCCTCTGGACGATCGTCGACCAGCGGCGCAGGCCACTCCCCGTGAAGTTGCGCGACGGGCTGATGTGGCTTGCCCAACCGTATCTATGAGCCCTGACATGCCGAGCCAGCACGCAGGCGGAATGGCCGGGCCGGGGCCGGTGTTCCTGGGACTCGACGTCGGGACCAGCGGCGTGAAGGCCCTGCTCATGCGCCCCTCCGGCGATGTGGTCGCGACGACCACGGTTCCGCTCAGCCTCATCACGCCCCGCCCCGGATGGGCCGAGCAGGACCCCGCCGACTGGTGGCGCGCGGCGAGTGGCGCCGTACGCGCGCTGCTGGCCGCGAACCCCCGCGCTTCGGTGGCGGCCGTCGGCGTCTCCGGCCAGATGCACTCGTCCGTCTTTCTCGACGCGCACGGCGACGTCATCCGCCCGGCGTTGCTCTGGTGCGACGGACGCACGACGACGGAGTGCCGGGAGATCACCGAACGCGCCGGCGGGGAGGACCGCCTCCGCGAGCTCGTCAGCAATCCGGCCCTCGAAGGATTCACGCTCCCCAAGGTACTCTGGCTCCGCCGTCACGAACCGTCGGCGTTCGCCCGGCTGTCGAAGGTGCTCCTTGCCAAGGACTACGTGCGATTCTGCCTCACCGGGGCGCTCGCGACCGAACCGTCCGATGCGTCGGGAACGCTGATGTTCGACACGGCGCGCCGCCGGTGGAGCGGCGCGATGTTCGAGTTGGTCGACCTGCCCGCCTCCCTGGTGCCCGACCTCGGGGAGTCGGCCGAGATCCTGGGCCGCGTCACGGAAGCCGCAGCGGCGCTTACCGGACTGGCGGCAGGCACGCCCGTGGTCGGCGGGGGTGGAGACAACGCCTGCGGTGCGGCGGGCGTCGGCGCGGTCGCCGCCGGCCACACCGTGGCGAGTTGGGGCACGTCGGGCACGGTGCTCGCCCCGATGGCCGAGCCGCGCGTAGATCCGCGAATGCGCGCCCACACCTTCTGCCACGTCGTCCCCCACCGCTGGTATCTCATCGGTGTCGTGCTGTCCGCCGGGAGCGCGTTCGCATGGTTCCGCGATCAGTTCGCCCGCGGGTACGCGAACGCCGACGAGGCGAGCCGGGCGTTGCGCCGCGAGGCGACGACGGTCGCGCCCGGCGCCGATGGCGTCACCTTCCTGCCCTATCTGCAAGGGGAGCGAACCCCACATCGCGACGCCTCGCTGCGCGGGGCCCTGCTGGGACTCAGCCTTGCCCATACGCGGGCGCACGTCACGCGGGCTGTGCTCGAAGGAGTCTGCTTCGCCCTGCGGGACTCGCTGGAGATCCTCGGCGAGCTTGGGCTCCCCGCCAGCGAGGTGGTACTCACCGGAGGCGGCGCCCGCCACGCCCTGCTGCGCCAGCTGCAGGCCGACGTGTTCGGCCTGCCCGTGGTGACGGTGAATCGCGAGGAAGGATCGGCCTACGGGGCGGCGCTGCTTGCCGCGGTCGGTGCTGGCGCCTATCGCGACCTCGATGCCGCCGTACGGGTCACCGTCACGCGGAGTCCGCCCACCCCTCCCGACCCACTCGCCCGGGCGCTCTACACGCCGCTCTACGCACATTTCCGGAAGGCGTACCTGCGGGCAGCACCGGATTCCCGTAGCATTGACGGGGACGAGAACTCCGGGACCGCTGTCCGATGAGCGACATCGTCGAGCCGATGGCCAAGCAGAGCTTGTCCGGCCATCCGCGAAGCGCTCAAGAAGCTGCGGACGATGGGCATCGTCGAGATCCACCGATGGGCACCGTCGAGATCCGCCACGGGTCGGGCGTGTGCGTCCGCCTCCATGAGGACGCGCTCCTGCTCGCCGCTCCGGACCATGCGGGCATGGTGACAAAGAAGCGGCGCCTCGATCTCGTTCGAATTCGCCTGCCCCTCGACGTGCAGTCGGTCACTGACGCGGTTCGCCACGGCACGGCCCATCAGCTCATCGAAATGCGACGGCCGGTGGATGTGGCCAGCCACAATTTCGCGATCAGCGGAGTGCTGCACACCTCGAACATGGGGTTCCACCAACAGATCGCGCTCGCGTGCGGGTCCGGGTCCGGTTGCCGGGGAGATAGCTCGACAAGATCGATATTATGAATGCTCATCAGCGCCGAGAATCGGCCTCATGTTCCCGATCGGCAACCAGTTGCCCGGCTGCCGCTGCCTGCGACGGTCCCAAGCACCAACCAAAGTTCACGGTGAGTCCGATGCGCCCACGTCATTGCCTGCGCCTTGCCCTGCTCGTCAGTGCCGCCGTCATCCCGCTGATACCGATCTCGTCTTCTGCCCAGGCACCCAGCGGCGCCTCCACCCCCGCCTATCTCGACTTACGGCGCTCGTTCCGGGCGCGGGCCGACGACCTCGTGGCGCAGATGACGCTGGAGGAAAGGATCTCGCAGATGCAGGACATGGCCCCCGCCATTCCGCGCCTCGGGGTTCCTGCGTACGCCTGGTGGAACGAAGCGTTGCACGGCGTGGCGCGTGCCGGCTTGGCGACCTCGTTTCCGCAGGCGATCGGCATGGCCGCCACGTGGGACGACTCGCTCATCTACCGCGAAGCGACGGTCATCTCCGACGAGGCACGGGCAAAGTACAACGACAACATCAAGAACGACCGCCACCCACGCTTCGGCGGCTTGACCTTCTGGTCGCCGAACATCAACATCTTCCGCGATCCGCGGTGGGGACGGGGCCAGGAGACCTATGGGGAAGATCCGTTCCTGACCGGGAGCATCGCCGTTCAATTCATCCGGGGCATTCAGGGGGACAACACCAAGTACCTGAAGGCGGTGTCCACGGTGAAACACTTCGCCGTGCACAGTGGGCCAGAACCCGAGCGCCACGTATACAACGCGGTGGTTAGTCAGCGCGACCTGCGCGAGACCTACCTGGCGCAGTTCCAGGAGGGCATCGAACAGGGGGGCGCCTATTCGGTCATGTGCTCGTACAACGCCTTGTTCGGCGCCGCGGCCTGCGGTAGCCCAATGCTGCTCGATACCATCCTGCGCCACGAATGGGGGTTCAAGGGATACGTCGTCTCCGACTGCGATGCGGTGGACGACATCTACCGGACGCACGAGTTCGCGACCAGCGGGGCGGCGGCCAGCGCTCTGGCGGTGAAGGCGGGAACGGACCTCGACTGCGGCAGCACGTACGCCGACCTGGGGGCGGCGGTCGACTCGGGATTCATCACCGAGGCACAGATCGATACGTCCATCGACCGACTGTTCCTGGCGCGTTTCAAACTCGGCATGTTCGACCCGCCGGATTCCGTGCCCTGGTCGAATCTCTCATTGAGTGACGTGGACACGCCGGCGCACCGCGCGCTGGCGCTTCAGGTGGCGCGTGAATCGATGGTCCTGCTCAAGAACCAGGGCAACCTGCTGCCGCTCCGCAAGGACCTGGGCACGGTGGCCGTCATCGGTCCCAACGCCGACCAGACCGAGGTGCTGCTCGGCAACTACAACGGAACCCCGGCCGACCCGATTTCGGCGTTACGCGGCATTCGCGCGGCGGTGTCCCAGTCCACGAAGGTACTCTACGCGCTCGGCGCCAACCTGGCCGACAGCTTTCCCGTGTACGAGGCGGCGCCGGAGAGCCTGTTCACGACCCCCGACGGGCAGCCGGGCCTGCACGTGGACTATTTCGACAACCAGGCGCTGGAAGGCGCTCCCTCATACTCCGGCACTGACCGCACGGTGGACGCCAGATGGGGAGAGGGTGCGCCGCGCAGCGACTTGAATCCTGATGACTTCGGGGTTCGCTGGACAGGCACGTTGCGGGTGCCTGAGACGGGCGCGTACCGGCTGCAACTTCGGGGAACGGTCAAGTTCGACATGTGGATCGACGACAGCCTGGTCCTCAGTTCCGCGGCGTTCGGTCGGCGCGGCGGCCGTGGTGGTCCGCCGGGCGGCGCACCGGTCGCGGGTGGGGGACGCGGAGGATCCGATGTGGGCTTGGCGCGCGGCGAGTTCCCGATGCCGTTCCCCATCCGCAGTGGTCCGATCACCCTCGAGGCCGGCAAGAGCTACCAGATTCGCATTGACGGGTCGGAATCGACCGGCGATGCCCAACTGCACCTGGACTGGGCGCCCCCCAACTCCCTGCTCGAATCCCAGGCGCTGGCCGTTGCTCAACAGGCCGACGCCGTGGTGCTCGTCCTCGGGCTCACCTCGCGAATGGAGGGCGAGGAGATGCCGCTGCACATCGACGGGTTCGACGGCGGCGACCGCACCAGACTGGCGCTCCCCGAGACGCAGGAAGACCTGCTCCAACGCGTCGTCGCGCTCGGCAAGCCGACGGTACTCGTGCTTCTCAACGGCAGCGCCCTGGGCATCAATTGGGCCAATGACCACGTCCCGGCCATTCTCGAGGCCTGGTACCCCGGCCAGGCGGGCGGCACCGCCGTCGCCGAGACCCTGTTCGGGGACTACGATCCCGGCGGGCGGCTGCCCATCACGTTCTATCATAGCGTGAAGGACTTGCCGCCGTTCGACAGCTACGCGATGGCGGGACGCACCTATCGGTACTATGACGGCGCGCCTCTCTATCCATTCGGCTACGGGCTGAGCTACACCACGTTCGCCTATTCCAACCTGCGAACGAGTACCGACACGCTCGGCGCCAATGATACCGTCACGGTCCGCGTGGACGTGCGGAACACAGGCACGCGGGCCGGCGACGAGGTGGTCCAGCTGTACGTGAGCCACCCGCATTCCATGGTGACCAGAGCACGGGAGGATCTCCGCGGATTCCAGCGCGTCACGCTGCAACCAGGACAGGCGCGCACGGTGACGATGCGGGTGCCAGCCTCATCGTTGGCGTACTGGAATCCCAATTCGCAGCGGTGGGTGGTGGAGCATGAGCCGGTGGAACTCAGGGTCGGCGCCTCGTCGGCCGACATCCGGCTCACGACGACGGTCGAAGTGAGATGACGACTGGGGAGCCGTGAGCGCCAACTCGGATCTGGATTCTTGGGATGGGCGGCGTTCGACGGATGCGCCGACTGGCCGACGCCGGGTCCCGGCCCCATTATCTCTCTATCCCATCTCCATTCCATGAGGGCGGTTTCCGTGCGCACACTCCTGACGCGTTTCACGCTCGCCATCGCGATCCTCGCGGCCCCGGCCGCGACGGCCACCGCGCAGACTTCCGACTTCTATTCGCCCGCCATGCAGTGGCGCCAGATCGGCCCCACCCGCGCCGGGCGCGCTCGTGCGCTGGACGGCGTGCCCAGCCAGCCGAACGTCTTCTACATCGGGTTCGACAACGGCGGGGTATGGCGCTCCAGCGACTACGGCTCGACGTGGGAACCACTCTTCGACCACCAGTCCACGGGGTCCATCGGCGCGATCGCGGTGGCGCAGTCGGACCCCAACGTGATCTACGTGGGCTCGGGCGCCGGCATCATCCGGCCCGACCTCGCCACCGGCGACGGCATGTACAAGTCCACCGACGCCGGCAAGACGTGGACGCACCTCGGCCTTCGCAATTCGCAGATGATCGCGATGGTGGACGTCGATCCGAAGAATCCCGACCGGCTGTTCGTGGCCGCGCTGGGGCATCCCTACGGCCCCAACGAGGAGCGCGGCATCTTCCGCTCCACCGACGGGGGCCAGTCGTTCCAGAAGGTGCTGTACAAGGACGAGTACACGAGCGGCGGTGACGTGCGCATCGATCCGGTGGACCCGAACATCGTGTACGCCACGCTCTGGCAGCAGCAGCAGGGCTATTCCGAGAACACCTCGTTCGGCGGCGCCGGCGGCGGCATCTACAAGTCCACCGACGGCGGCACCACGTGGAAGCAGCTCACCAACGGGTTGCCGGACATCATCCAGGCGAATCTCGCCATCGCGCCGAGCAACCACGACGTGCTGTACGCGACCGTCGCCGGCACGGCACCTCAGGGCGCCGGACGGGGTGGCCGCGGTGGTGGCGGCCCCACGGGCGTGGTGGGGCTGTTCAAGTCCGTGGACGGCGGGGAGCACTGGTTCCGCGCCATCGACGGCCCCAACGGCGACGCGCGCGGGAACCGCGTGGAGGACCCGCGGCCGCTGGTCCGCATCGGCGGCGGCGACCTGCCCACGCTCGCCGTCGATCCCACCGACGACAACGTCGTGTACAGCTGCTCCACCGTGTTCTGGCGCTCCGACGACGGCGGCGTCACCTGGACCGCCGTGCGGGGCGCTCCCGGCGGTGACGATTATCAGAAAACGTGGATAAACCCCACCAACCCCAAGATCATCCTCCTCGTCTCCGACCAGGGGGGCGTGGTGTCGGCCAACCACGGGCGGTCGTGGAGCAACTGGTACACGCAGCCCACGGCGGCCATGTACCACGTGACCACCGACGACGCCTTCCCGTACCGCGTGTGCGGCGGCCAGCAGGACTCGGGCTCGGCGTGCGTGGACAGCCGCTCGATGGACGGTGAGATCACCTTCCACGACTGGCATCCGGTGAACATCCAGGAGTACGGGATCGCGGCGCCGGATCCCAGCGATCCCGACATGGTCTACGGCAGCAGCCGCAGCAACGTGTCGCTCTACAATCGGAGGACCGGGCAGACCACCGACGTCGGCCCCGACATGAGCGCCCGCGGGCCCGGCGGCGATACCTACAACCGCAACGTGCGCACGATGCCCATCATCTGGTCGCCGGTGGACCACAAGACGCTCTACTACGTGTCCAACGTCGTCTGGCGCAGCACCGACAAGGCGCACAGCTGGGCGCGCGTGAGCCCCGACCTGGCGCGGCAGACGTGGCCGGTGCCCGCCAACATGGGCAAATACGCCAGCGAGATCACCCCGGGCCCGCAGGGTACGATCACCGCCCTCGCGCCTTCGCCCCGCGACATCCGCACCCTGTGGGCCGGCACCGACGACGGCAACGTCCAGGTGACCACCGACGGCGGAACGTCCTGGCACAACGTCACGCCGGCCGCCGTGAAACCGTGGACGCGCATCTTCAACATCGACGCGGGCCACTTCGATACGCAGACCGCGTACATCGCCGCCAACAGCATGCGGCTCGACGACATGAACCCGCACTTCTTCCGCACGCACGATGGCGGCAAGACGTGGACCGAGATCGACAACGGGATGGCGCCGGGCGCCGTGGCCAACTCCATTCGCGAAGATCCGCGCGTGAAGGGGCTGCTCTACGGCGCCACCGACACCCAGGTGTGGGTGTCGTTCGACGACGGCGACCACTGGCACTCGCTGCGTCTGAACATGCCGGCCATCTCGGTGCGCGACATCCAGGTGAAGGACGATGCCACCTGCCTCTGCTCCGACCTCGTGGCGGGCACGCACGGGCGTGGGTTCTGGATCCTGGACGACCTGACACCGCTGCGCCAGGCCGCCGAAGTCGCGAAGGCAAAGGACGCGTATCTGTTCAAGCCGGCCACCGCCCTGCGCGTGCGGTTCGGTACCAACGACCCCACGCCCTGGCCCCCCGAAGTGCTGGCGGGGCAGAACCCGCCGCCGGGCGGCATCATCGATTACTACCTGGCCCACGACGCGTCGGGCCCCGTGAAGCTCGAGATCCTGGACCAGAGCGGCAAGCTCGTCCGCTCGTATGCGAGCACGGATCCGGTGCTCGACCCCGATCCCGGCGTGGACCCCGAAGCGTACGACAAGGTTTGCCAGCGGGATCCCCGTGCCGCCGACTGCTCGGTGCCGCTGTACTGGGCCGCGCCGCAGATGTCGATCTCGACGCAGGCGGGCATGCACCGCTTCAGCTGGGACCTGCACTTCAACGCCGTGGGCGAGATCGAAGGGCCGAGCGGTGAGGGCGGCGCCGGCGTCGTGCCGCACCGCACGTATCCCAGCGTGAACGCGCCCTGGGCGCCGCCCGGCCAGTACACCGTTCGGCTCACCGTGGGCGGCAAGACGTATACTCAGCCGCTGACCCTCAAGCTCGATCCGCGCGTGAAGACCTCGCCGGCCGGGCTCGCGCAGTTGGCCTCGCTGTCGCGCGAGATGTACGATGGCGCGCAGGCAGCGAATACGGCCTACACACAGGCGCGCGTCCTGAGCGCGGCGCTGGGCAAGCTCCAGGGCACCGACGTCGACGCGTTCAGGAAAGAAGTGGATGCGCTCGCCCCGGCGGCACCGGCCGGCGGGCGCGGCCGCGGGTTCGGATTCGGGTTCGGACGCGGTGGACGCGGCGGCAGTGCGCCCGCTACTCTGCAGACGCTGTCCAACACTCTGCTCGGCGCGGCGATGGCCATGCAGGGAGCCGATGTGGCGCCGACGGCGGTGGAGATCACGGCCTGCAACCAGGCCCGCGCCGAGTCGCATGACGTCATGGCGCGCTGGAACACCCTCAAGACCAGCGGTCTGGCCGCGTTCAATGCCAAACGGAAGGCTGCGGGCCAACCGCAGGTGAAGCTCCCGAACGACTGACGCACCTTCGTCGCGAACGGGGCAAGCGACATCGCTTGCCCCGTTCGCCGTTCTGTCGCTGCCGCTCTCTCCTAGCCTCCTACTCTCTTACCCTCCCCCTCTCCATCCATGCGCGCCCCGCCTTCCGAATCCGTAACCGACCGCTTCCTACGCTATGTAAGGATCGATACGCAGTCCCAGGAGGGCGCGTCGACGACACCCAGCACCGACAAGCAGTGGGCGCTCGTCCGCCTTCTGGCCGGCGAACTCGAGCAGATCGGAGCCACCGACGTGCGCACGAGCGAGCACGGCATGGTCTATGCGCGCATTCCGGCTACCGTCGCCACGGCGGTACCCGTGATCGGGTTCATCGCCCACGTCGACACCTCCCCCGCCGTGACGGGCGCGAACGTCAAGCCCGTGATCCACGCGAACTATCAGGGCGGCGATATCGTCCTTCCCGGTGATCCAGCGCAGATCATCACCGTGGCGCAGAATCCGGAGCTGGCCACGCTGATCGGCGACGACATCATCACGACCGACGGCACCACGCTTCTCGGCTCCGACGACAAGGCCGGTGTGGCAGCCATCATGACGCTCGTCGACACCCTCGTGCGGAATCCCGACCTCGCGCACGGGCCGATCGCCGTGGCGTTCACGGCCGACGAGGAGATCGGCAGCGGCATCGAGAAGTTCGACATCGCCGAGTTCGGCGCGCGGTTCGCCTACACGGTGGACGGCGGCACCCTCGGCGGCGTGAGCGACGAGACATGGAGCGCGCGCCTCGCCACCGTGACCTTCCGCGGCAAGAGCGTGCACCCGGGCACCGCCAAGGGCGTGATGGTGAATTCCATCTATGCCTTCGCGCACTTCCTGACGCAGATGCCGCGCGACATGCTGCCGGAGACCACCGAGGCGCGGATCGGCTTCGTGCACCCCTACCTCGGCACCGCCGACGTCGAACAGTCGACCGTCAAGGTGCTGCTGCGCGATTTCGAGATGAGCGAACTCGAACACAAGGAACGGTTGATCCGCGACCTCGCCGCGGCCTCGGCGGCGGCGTATCCCGGCGTATCGGTGCAGGTGGAGGTGAAGGAGAACTACCTGAACATGAAGGAAGTGCTCCGGGACCATCCCCAGCTCACGGAGCATGCGATGGAAGCCGCGCGGCGGGCGGGGCTCGCGCCGTTCCTGGAGCCGATCCGCGGCGGCACCGACGGCTCGCGGCTCACGTTCCGCGGCCTCCCCTGCCCCAACATCTTCACCGGCGGCCACAACTTCCACGGCAAGCTCGAGTTCAATTCTCGCCGTGGGTTGGAGAAGACGACGGAGACGCTGGTGCATCTGGTGCAGATCTTCGCCGAACGTTCCGCCGCCACATGACCATTCCCACGACCAACGCGGCGGCGACCACGATCACCACGATGACGGCCGCCGCGACCTCCGGATTGCGAATGGCGCGGCCCGCCGCCGCTTTCAGCGCCCGCTCCACGCCCGCGCCCAGGGCATAGCCCAGCCAATAGTAGATCGCCGCCCAGAGGATGGACGCCGCCGCCGCGCCGATCAGGAACGCCGCGCGACTCATCTTGAGCGCGCCCGCCGCCACCGTGAGCACGATGCGGAATCCCGGCACGAGGCGTCCGAGCGCCACGGTCACCGACCCGTGCGTGTTGAGCCAGACCTCCATCCGATCGGCGCGCTCGCCGTCGAACCCGAACCGGTGGCCCACCCGCCGCAACAACGGGTGGCCGAGCCGTCGCGAGACCTCGAACAGGATCGTGCTGCCCAGCATGGTCGCCGAGAACACGACCAGCGTGGCCATGAAATAATTCGCATGGCCGGCACGCCCCGACGCCCCGAGTGCGGCGATGAACACGTCGCCGGGCACCGGCAGCGGCACCCCCGACTCTTCGAGGAAGATGCCCACGAATGCGCCCAGGTACTGCCACTGGGCCAGAAACGCGAGCACGGACCCAATCACGAGGCCGCGCGCACCCCGCCCGACGCGTTCGACGCCGTGAATTCGTGCAGCGACGCGCCGGCTGCATCGAGCACGAGATACTCCAAGCGCGCGTGCCGCAGGCACCCCGCATTCGCGTACGGGTCGCCCGCCGCGAGGTGCCGCCGGTGGTTGTGCCCGAACACCCCAAGCACGCAACGCTCCCGCTCCACCAGGGCCAGGCACCGGCGCCGGTAGAGCCGGTCGACCGGTCCGGCCATGGCGCCCGCCACCACCGCTTCGGCCATGCGCGCTGCGCCGCGCACCAGCGACAGGTGGCCGAACCGTCGCGAGATGCCGTCGCCGAAGTTCCCGACCGACGAATCGTGCACGGGATCCACCAGGTGGCCGTGCGTGACGAGCACGCGGCCCAGGCCCCCGTGTTCGAGCACCAGCGACCGAGCACCAGCGCCGGGATCGTGATTGCCTTCGATACGGGTGAGCACGCCCGCCGCCGCCATCGCGGTGATCAGCGCGCTCAACTCCGGGTGCGCCCGTTCGGCGCGGGCGGCGGGTTCGAACAATCCTTCGAAGATGTCGCCATTGAGCACGATCCGGTGCCCCGCGTCGCCAGTCTCTTCCAGGAACCGCACCGCCAGCCGCGCCTGCGCCGGCGGGCTGTACGTTCCGAGATGCCAGTCGCCCGCGATGAGCACGCGAGTCACGACGCTTTCCTGCCGCGCCGTGCGAGCAGTTCGTCGTACAGCGCCTGGGTCGCGCGCCGCGCCGCGTCCTGCAGCGGCTTGAGCACGCCCAGATCGCGGGCGCGTTCCGGGTCGCGGGCCACGGCGATGGGCGTGCCGATCGCGATATCCACGCGCACCGGCAGCGGCAATGGGCTCCAGAGCGAGAGCTTGCCGACGGTGACCCCTGGATACGCCGAGAACCCGCCCACCACTGCCAGCGGCACCACCGGCACGCCCGTTCGCACCGCCAACCGGGCGAACCCGTAGCGATCGTCCCAGCGCAGGCGGTAGTGGCGCGACTGCGGGCTCGACTCGCGGCGTCCGCCGGGCGTGATCATCAGCTGGTCGCCCTGCTCCAGTACCCGCAGGCACGACGCCTCGGACGGATCGATGAGTCCGGCGTGGCGCTTGACCGCAGCCAACCCGGGAATGGCCCGCTCCAGCGGATTCCCCTTGGACGCGGCGATGCGCAGCGTGCGCAGCGGGCCGCCGGCCTCGAACCAGTCGCGCCACGCAAGTTGATACACGGCGATGGCGAGGTCCACGTTCAGGTAGCCGGCGCCGTGGTGGGTGACGTAGATGCACGGCCCGGAGGGCCGCGTGCCTTCCACGCGCACGCGGTGATAGCGGGACATCCAGCGCGCCAGCGCCAGGTAGCCGAACCGGTAGCGCCAGAGGCCCGGATCGAGCGCCGCCACCGTCTGTGACTCCACGGCTACCTCAGCCATCTGGCTGGCCGCCGGCAATCAGGTCGCGGAGCGCCGTCTGCACGCGACCCGCGAACGCCACGGGGTCGGCACCCTCCGGACCCGTGGCCGCCGGCGGCATCATCGGATGCCCGAAGCGATATTCCAGCCGTACCGGCAGCGGAAACGGCGGCACCCACAGGCTCACCCCTCGCACCGAGATCCGCGCCAGATGCTGGTGGTCGGCGCCGGCGATGGCGAACGGCAGCACCGGCACCCCGGCGGCGATGGCGAGCCGCGCGAAGCCCGTACGCCCTTCCCACCGCAGCGTGTCGCGCGCACCGTAGAGTTCCCGCGTGCCACCCGGAAAGATCAGCAGCGATTCGCCCTGCGCGAGCACCGCCAGCGCGTGTTCCTCGGTGGCCGGCACCGCGTTCACGTTCCGGCGCATCCAGCCCAGCACCGGCGTCCGATGAATGGACGTGCCGGTCTTCTCGAGCACGCGGATGGCCGGGCGGGCATTGTCCCAGAACGTGAACAGCGCCAGCATTATCGTTTCCAGATAGAGAAACGTCTGCGGGTGCTTGGCCACGTAGATCACCGGCCGGTCGGCGGGAATCCGATCCGCACCCACGGCGCGCGCGCGAAAGTAGTAGCGGGCCAGCACGCGGGCCGCCGGGATGATGACGTGGGTGAGCGCACCATCGCGCTGGAATCGTGGAATGGGGCCCGACGGGGCCGTCACGCCGGCACGCCGACGACGTCGCGACGGGTCGCGTCCGCCGCGGCCGCGGCGTGCTCGTACAGGGCGTTGATCGTGAGCGCCACCCGGCTCCACGCCAGTTGGTGGGCCCGTTGCCAGCCCATCTGCACCACGTGGCGGCGCAGCACCTCGTCGTCGGCCGCGCGCAGAATCGCCGCGGCGAGCGCCTCGGGGTTCGCCGGGGGCACGAGGATCGCGGCGCCCTCCGTGGCGTCGCGGTAGCCCGGAATGTCGCTCGCCACCACCGGGCGGCCGCTCGCCATGGCCTCGATCAGCACCACGCCGAAGCTCTCGCCGTGCGTGGAGGGCGCGCAGAACACGTCGCACCACCGGTACATCTCCACCAGCCGGTGATCGTCCACGCGCCCCATGAACACGGCGCCGGACCGCCGCACGAGATCGCCGAAGATGAGGGGATCGCCGTGGCCCACCACACGCAGTTCGACGTGACGGCCGCGCTCGCGCAGGAGCGCAGCGGCCGCCAGCAGATGGCGGAGCCCCTTGCGCGGCTCGTCGCACCGGCCCACGAACAGCAGACGGAGCGCGCCCGATTCGCGCGCCGCGACGGCGGGCACGTCCAACCCCGGCGGCAGGTGCGGCGTGGCGAACGTGGTGGGATCGATGCCGTTGGGCACGATGTGCATGGGACCGTGGAACACGCGGCGCGCGAAGTCCGCCGCGGGCCCCGACACCGCGATCCCGAGGCTCAGCCGCCGGAGCGGGCGGGCGAGCGCGCGGCGGGCCAGCGTGGCCATCCGCGGTTCCGATTCCGCGAACGTATGAAAGGTCGCCACGAGCGGCGCCTCGGCGAAGCGCACGGCGTACCGCGCGGGTCCGGGCACCCACGGCTCGTGCACGTGCACGATGTCGAAGCGCCCGCGCTGGAGGTACCGCCGCACGGCCGACCCGGAGACCAATAACCCGACGCGCGCCCGCGATCCGTTGGCTCGCACGGGCACCACACCGCGCAGGCTGTCGCACCGCGGCGGCGTCTCGCCGCTCGCCGGCCCGAGAATCTGCATGTCGTGGCCGAGGCGCTGCAGCGCTTGGGCCAGGGTGATGATATGTCGATTGACTCCGCCATCATGAGAAAGATCATATGGCGTGATCAGACAGATGCGCATTGCGGCAGGGTTGGAAGGTCGATCGGGCGGAGGAACCGCGAGCGGAGACGTTCTCCCTGATTCTTGAGCGGTGCGTCGCCCCAGCCGGCTCGCCGAAGCGGTCTTGATGGGTATGGCGTCCCCAAGTATAAGCCGTGGCCCCGGAGGATCAATCGGGTGACCTCACCCAAATGTCGAGATTCCGGTCAACACGGTGTGGAATAGACACTTGTGACGCGCCTTGCCAGCACGTCCCCAGCTGTTGCGAGACTGTTACGCGCTGCTTCTGCCGCGGAGATTGCCCACGAACGGGCACGCCGCCGTCGCGCATTCCGGCGCCTGGGGGTGTCGCCGAACGCACGGATGCCGTAAGGCAGGCCAGCCGCAAAGCAGTCGCTGGCGCCGACGCGGGTCGAGGCCCCGCCGGACGCGCTAATCGTGTACCTGCGGCTCGGCCCCGATTCCCTGCTCCGGAATCCGTGCCACCAGAAAGGCCGCGAACAGGAATAGCGGCAGGAGCTGCAGCACGAGGCGGTCGAGCGACCGGTGGAGCTGTACGGCGAGGTCCAGCGGCGTGACCACGTAGACCGCGAAATAGCCGGCGGCCGAGAGCACGATGGCGAACAGCCCCAGACCGATCGCCCGCCGGTCGCCCGACGTACGATCCAGACCGACCACGGCGAGGAACAACGCCACGAGGATGATGGGGAATCGCGGTAAGATCCGGGCGGCGTACCCGACGATGGTCCAGTACCTCGACATATCCAGAATGCGGTGCAGCGTCGCCGGTCCCTGTCCGGACACGAGATCGTTGGGCGGCGCGAATGCCAATTTGAAATACGCCACCATGGCCAGCACCGGAATGAGCCCCGCCAGAAAGGCGTAGATCGCACGACGATCGGCGCGGTCACGAAGGAATCGGCGATGCGCCACCAACAATCCAGCGAACAGAATCAGGACATAAAGGAGACCCTCGTTCTTGGTCCAGGCCGCGAGTCCGGCGCAAAGGCCCGACGCGGCGAGAAGCCACGAGGCATCCTCGGTCATTCGTTCCGCGAGGGCGAAGAACACGATCGTCGCAAGGAAGAAGAAGGCGAGCGGAAGATCGGCGTACTGCCACGCGCTGCTGTTCAGGAAGAACGGCGTGCCCAGCAGGGCCACGCCAACGAGCGCCCCATGCCGTCTGCCGCGAAGCAGCCAGACGGAGCCGGCGAGAAGTCCGAGGGTCGCGTACGCGAAGAGGCCGCTCACGACGATGGGAACGACGACGCTGTCCCGACCGACATACAGCCAGCCGCGCACCACCGATCCCGGAAGCAGGAGCGGGTAGTCGGGATGGATGCCAAGGACCTGCGAGAACGCGTGATGCCACGTCGCGCCTCCCAGGTACACGAACCGCGCAGTCAGATTGTAGATGCCCCACGCATCCCAGTTGCCCTGTGGTGTTTCAAGGACGAAGGCGACCGTCGTGATCAGCGCGATCACCAGCAGGCCGACCATGCCCCACCCCATGGTGCGATCGAGGCGGCCGGGCGGGGCCGGCATGGGGAGCCCGGCCTCGCTTCCGGGCGTGCGGCGCGCCCGAACCCGCGCCAGCAGCACGAGCAGCACGAGGACGATGACGTCTGCGCCGACCGCCGGTAACCGGACCGGACCGAAGAGGACGAGCGCGATGAACTGCGCGCACGAGCCGATGCCCATGCCGAGGCCGATGGCCAGCGCAAGGCGCACGGTGGCTATGGGCAGGCGCCGTGGCGTCTGGGCGGGCCAGATCGCCGAGACCGCCGCGTAGCCGATGAGCATTGTGATGGCGAGCCACACGAAGAGGCCGATCGTCACGGCGCCCCCCGGCTGAGCAGGAGGACGCCCCGCCCATAGTCATGAACGAGGCGCAGGCCCATCGCGGCGAGCCCGGCACTATCCGGTGGGGCATGAACGAAGTTGCCCAGGATGCGACTCAGCGTGTCACTGTCGAAGATCAGGTCGGGTGCAAAGGCGTATTGCGTCTGGACGAAGGCTGTCTGATACCCGTTGTCGGGCATGTCGCGAGGAATGTCACTCGCGTAGCCCAACGCCTGGTCGGCTGGGAGGTCCCGTCGCAGGACGGCGAAGCGGGCCTGATTGACGGCGAAGGAATCGGGCAACGCGCCCTGGACCGCGCTGTGGATGGCCCACAGGTTGGCGCGGGCCAGGCGGATCTCCCGAAAGCCGGACCACGCGACCAGTAACACGACGCCGACGGCGATCCGAACGCTAGCACGGGCCATGGTCAACTCTCGTTCGCGTGGAGATCGGACGGAGACCCCGGAATCGGGATCTCAGATTGGTGGCAGGATGGCGAAGAATTTGTCCGTGGACCGAAATGGCGTCAAGGACGATCGGTGGCGACGTCTCGATGCTCGGATACGCGCAGGCTTTCCTCCGCGGGCTCTGGCCGCCATTTTCCGCCGATGCAACTCGAGGCCCCGAACGTTCCGGAGGCGTCGCCGCCGGCGAGGTCGGCGACCCTGCGATGGTTGGCCGCCCTGTACGGCGTGACCGCCGTCGGCGTCGCGCTGCAACGCACGCTGTTCCCGCCGCCGGAGAACAACATCGTGATCTTCCGGGCGGCTTTCCACCACCTGATGGCCGGGCAGAATCTGTACGCGGCCTATCCTGCGATCTATACGGACTATTTTAAGTACAGTCCGACGTTCGCCCTGTTGTTCGCGCCCTTTGCCCTGTTGCCGCTGGTACCGGGCTACGTGCTCTGGGCGCTCGTGTGCGCGGCCGCCGTCTTCATAGGCATGACGCGCGTGCTGCCGCCGCGGCAGGCGGCGATCGCGCTCGCCATCGCGTGGCTCGGCGTATTGGGCGACATGCAGCGGGCGCAGAGCAACGCCCTGTGCGCTGGGTTGATGATGCTCGGATGGGCGGCGATGGAGCGCGACCGCCAATGGCGGGCGGCCGGCGCAATCATGGCCGGCGGGTTCATCAAGCTCTTTCCGGTGGCCGCGCTGGCCGGCGCGATCTTTCACCAGCGGAAGTGGCGGTTTGCGACCATCGTAGCCGTCACGATCGTCGTGGGTGCCGCCCTTCCGTTGGTGGCGGTGCATTGGTCTTCATTGAGCGCGCAGTATCACTGGTGGCGCGCTACCGAGACGCGCGACGCCGTGCCGCTCCCACGCTACGGCGTGAGCGGCGCGGAGCTGTATGCCGGGCTGATGGGGCAGTTCCGGGTCTGGTTCGGCGTGCAGTGGCCCTTCTGGCCCACCCAGCTCGCCGGGATCGTCGTGCTCCTCGCGCCGCTGCTCCGCGGGCCGGCCGCGTGGACCCGGCAGTTCCGGATCACGTTCCTCGCGTCGATTCTGGTGTTCTGTGTGCTGTTCAACCATCAGGCCGAATCGCCGTCGTACTCGATCGCCATGATCGGGGCCGCGGTCTGGTTCGCCGCTTCGGAACGGACCTGGTGGCGTACGGCCCTCACCGTGGCGTGCCTCGTCATTGTGAATTTCGTATCGCCCGACCTGATGCCCCACGCGTTCTACGACGGCTTCTACGTCAAGTATCTCGTCAAGACGGTGCCGTTGATTCCGCTCTGGTTCGCCATGCAGGGCGAGTTGTGGGGGCTGGTCCCCGTCGACGAGTTTCGCGCCGCGGCCACCGACGCGTGAGCGGCGTCAGAGTGCGCTGAAATCGACGAGGGCGATCTCGAAGCGCTGGAACAGGGCAACGAGCGCCGGATCGGTGAGCGCCGCTCGCTCGCGCTCGCGCGGCCACGTGTAGCCGTCGATCGCGGCGAGCGCGGCGTCCACGCGTCCCGGGTGCACCATCAGCTCGCTGGTGCCGCAGGGCAAAGAGCCCAGCACATGCGCCAACCGTGACGCAAACCGGCGGCGGCCCTGCAGCGACATGCCGATGAAGTGATCCGGCGCGTGCGTCGGGGGCGCCCCGATGGACGACAGGCGCCACGACCACGCGACGAGCGCCCCGCGCACCTGACCCGCCGGGTCGCCGCCGAACCGGAGCGGCGATTCGACCGGCCGCCGAAGCGGAAGGCCGTGCGCCACGGCCACCCGCGCCACAGCGCCGTGCACCACGGGCAACGCATGGGTATGGCGGTGGGAATCAATATGGGTGACGCGAATGCCGGCGCCGGCCAGCGCGGCAAGTTGCGCCTCGCACTCCGCGACGATGTCGTCCGTCCTGAGGGCCCCGCGCAGTGCCCGGCGCGCCAGCGCGCCCAGCGACAGGAACTCGCCGGTCGGGCGGCGGAGTGACGCCGCCGCGGTGAGCGGGGTGCCAAGGAGAAGATTGAAGTGGAGTCCCACGCCCAGGGTCGACGTGGCGCGCGCCCGTGCAGCCGCGTCGTCCCAGCCCGGGCAGTGCACCATCATGGACGTGGAACTGACGGTCCCGGCGGCGTGTGCCTCGAGAATGCCCGCCGTGACCGCCGGCGAAAGGCCGAAGTCGTCGGCGTTGACGATCAGCCGGCGCGCCGGCGTGCGCGCGCTTCGCTCAGTCGTAGCGGCCTCGCCAGCCGTTGAGCTTCACGTGAAGCAGGTTGGCGGCCATCGTCCCCGCCGCCTTGACGAACCGCACGGTGGACGGTTCCTCATCGTAGCGGAAGTGCACCGCCGTCTGTCGAACGGCCAGCGCGTGCCGCTGGGCCACGTACAGCACTTCGACGTCGAACCCGAAGCGCGGAATGGTCACGCGCGGGAACACCGCCTCGGCGGCGCGGGCCGTGAACCCCTTGAGACCGGCCTGCGTATCCAGTACGCCGCGCAGCAACACCGACCGGACCATCAGGTTGAAGGCGCGGCTCATGACATGACGCGTATAGAGATACCGGAAGAAATTCGGGCTCATCAGATAGCGGGACTCGGGCAGCACGCGGCAGGCGATGGCCACGTCGGCCCCCGCTTCGAGATCGCGCAGGATCTTGTTGATCTCGGTTGGAGGATACGCGAGGTCCGCGTCCATGAACACGCGGTACCGACCGCGCGCGGCGAGCATGCCGCGTCGGACGCTCGCCCCCTTGCCCTGGTTGGGATCGTTGCGGAGCAGTACGACCGTCGGATTCGAGGCCACGAATTCACGCAGCGCGCGCGCCGTCGACTCGGCACTCCCATCGTCGACCAGGATGAGTTCGGAAGTGTACGGCTGCGCGGCCAGGAATTCCTTCAGCTGGCACAGGTTCGCGGGAAGCCGCGCGGCCCCGTTATAGACCGGCACGACGAGGGTCAGGAACGGCGTGTCGCCGCCCGAGGCACTCCCGCCAGGGAGCATGACTATTCGTGGCCCCGCGCCGTGGCCGGCGCCGGAACCGGGTCCTCCCGGAACGCCAGATCCTGCAGCCGCGCCGCGTGCCCCAGCAGGTACGGCACGGCCGTGACCACGACCTTGGGCCGGAACAGGAGCGCGGTCCGGATGTACAGGGCCGTCTTGTTGTGCAGCAGGTGCTCCCACCAGTGGTGCGGCACGATCTCCGGCACGATCACGGTTACCAGATCCGCCTCGCCGTGCTCTTCCAATCCCTTCACATAGTCCACGATCGGGCGGATCACCGAGCGATACGGCGACTCGAGCACCACCAGCGGCACGTCGATGTCCCACGCCTCCCATTGGGCGCGAAATGCCGCGGTCGCGGCACCATCGACCCCCACGGTCACGGCGCGCACGTCTTCTGAGATCGTCGTCGCGTAGACGAGCGCGCCCGCCGTGGCCTTGGTGATCCCACTCACCGGCACGACCACGGTATGGTGCAGGAACATCAACGGCGACTGTCCCGTGTACCTGATCTCCTCCGCGAACCGCACGTAGTGGCGGTGAATCGCAACCAGCAGCCAGATGATGAGTGGAATGATCAGGACCACGATCCATGCGCCGTGCAGGAACTTGGTGGCGATCTGCACGATGAACACGAGCGCCGTGGCGACCGCGCCGAGTCCGTTGAGCGCCGCCCGCCACCCCCACCCCTTGCTCCGCGCCTTGAACCAGTGCTTCACCATGCCGGCCTGCGAGAGGGTGAAGCAGAGGAACACCCCGATCGCATACAACGGAATGAGCGCCGAGGTGTCGCCGTGGAACAGCCACACCAGCAGGATGGCCACCAGCGACAGCGCGACGATGCCGTTGGAGAAGGCCAGCCGGTCGCCACGCGCTGCGAGCTGGTGCGGCATGTAGCGGTCCTCGGCCAGCAGACTCGACAGGCGTGGGAAGTCGGCGAAGGCCGTATTGGCCGCCAGGACGAGCACGGCGAACGTGGAATACTGGAGCAGGTAGTACGCCCATCCTCCGCCGAACACGTGGCGCCCCAATTGCGACAACACGGTCTCGTTGGCGCTCGGCATCACGCCGTACCGTTGCGCGAGAATGCTCGTGCCAATGAAGAAGGTGCCGAGAATCGCCGCCATCCAGCCCAGTGTGATGGCGGCATTCTTCGGCGCCGGCGTGCGGAACGCGGTGACGCCGTTCGAGATGGCTTCCGTACCGGTCATCGCTACGCATCCTTCTGCGAACGCGCGGAGCATGAGGAACACCAGCGCGAATCCGGCGAATCCGCCGCCCATGGCCGTCCCGTGCGCCTGCGAAACGACGTCCACGCGCACGGGACCGGCCGACGGCGCCAGCGTGTGGGCGAAGGCCAGCCGGAACAGGCCCACGCCGAGGAGCGCGAGCATCGACGCGATGAAGATGTACGTCGGCACGCTGAAGGCCGCCCCTGATTCGCGAACCCCTCGCAAATTCACCATGGCGAGGAGGGCGATGGCGGCCACGCACATCGTCACCGTCCAGGGGGCCAACGCCGGGTAGGCCGACGTGATGGCTGCGACGCCGCTGGAAATGGACACGGCCACGGTCAGGATATAGTCGGTGAGCAGCGCGGCGGCGGCCACCAGTCCGGCGCCGATCCCGAGGTTGTCCTTGGCTACCGTGTACGAGCCGCCCCCGTTCGGATACGCGAAGATCGTCTGCCGATACGAGAGCGCCACCAGCATCAGCAGGCCGACGATGACCGCCGAAATGGGGAGCACGTACCGCAGCGCCATCGTGCCGAGGACGGCGAGCACGATGAGGATCTGCTCCGTGGCATAGGCCACGGAGGAGATGGCATCGGACGAAAGGACGGCGAGCGCGGTCTTCTTGTTCAGCCGCTCGTGCTCGAGCCGATCCGAAGGAAGGGGCCGGCCGACGAGCAGCCGTTTGACCCCGAAAATTGCGTTGGCCATGCCTGGGGTGATGGATCTGCGAGCCGGCCGCCTGATCGATCGCCGAATCGCCATCAAGCATAGCGCATCAGGGGCCAAGGCGCACATGATCCGGGAATTCCGGACCCACCCGCCTGCACGACTTCTTAGCGCGATGGTCGAGCGTTTCCGCCGCACCGGGAGTGCAATCCGGTACCAACCGCGGTACGATTCCAGGTCCGCAGTTCATCGTCAGACCAGCGACGTCATCCACCAGGACGGCTGGCCACGCATATGGGGTCCGGATGCACCGGTTCGCCCAACTCACTAATTCCCAAATGGTTACCGATCCGGGCCGGAGGCAAAAAAACCGGACGGAGGGAAAGGTCCACCGCGTGCTCGGGCTGGCTGCCGTCCTCCTGTGCTGTGCCAATTGTTCCACCACGAGCGGGGCCACCGCTCCTCCGCGCGCCCGCATCATTGCCGGGCTCTACGACGGCCAGCCCGTCGACGGCGGCACCCTGACGTGGACCCTCGATCAGGCCGACACCATCGTCAACGGCACCGGCACCTACACGGCCCCTGGTTCTGCCCTGGTGGCCGTCACGTATGCGATCCGCGGCATCATGCGAGACGACCAGCTCACCGTTCGCCTCGTGGGAGCGCCTGGCGACGCGACCAACGACTCGCTGATGTACAACGCGAGCTTCGACGCCGAGTTGTACACCGCCGTCGTCTTCGACGGCACCGTCACCGGGGGCGATGGTTCTCTTCTGGCGGGTCCGCTGCAGATCATCAGGCGGGACAGCACCCCGCCATGATGGATCCCGCTGGTCGCGTCGCAGCGATCGCGGTGAGCCACGGCTCGATTCTCAACCGCTAGCGCATCCTCGACGGGAGCGAGAGGCGACGGCCCGCGACCATGAACGTGCCGTACCCGAGGTGATGGAGTGTCTTGGGCCGCGTCACCGATCGGTCGTGCCAGGCCCGGACGACTTCGAGGATGAACAGGTTGTACCGCGTGACCAGCCGCGCGTCGACCACCCGGCACTCGAGGTTCGCGTAGCACTCCTCGATCAGCGGCGGCCGGACGCGCGAGGCCTTGGCGGGCGTGAGCCCGAAGTCCGCGAACTTGTCCTCGTCGCGGCCCGACGTGTTGCCGCAGCCCACGACGGCAGCGGCCAGTTCCACCGTCGGAATATTGATGACGCACTGGCGCGACGTCCGGAGGGCCTTGAAACTGTAGTCCCGCTCGCTGACCACGCAGCCCACGAGGGGCGGCTCGAAGTCGATCATCATGTGCCACGACATGGTCATGACGTTCGCCTTCCGCCCGCTCTTCGTGGTCAGCAGCACGACCGGGCCCGGCTCGAGCAGGCCGTAGACCCGCGACAACGGCAGGATCGACTTTCGCATGAGTACCCCGCTCCATCAGGCGGCAGAGATTCACGATATGCGGTGTCTCGGGTGAGAGTAAGGGTGAGAATTCCCATCCCGTATCGCCACATTCCCGAAAAGATGCGCCCTGCCCCATAGACGGCTCCATGACGCGGTACATAGTTTTGATATTCTGTGTCTTGGGAGGCCCTGTGCGAGCGTGGGGAATAGGTGGTGACCACCGTCGTTTGGCGACGGCCGTCGGATGCGCGGCCATACTCGGACTCGCCGGGTGCGGCAAGAGCCAGGGCGGTGCTCCGCCCGCCTTCCCGCCGCCGCAGGTGGGGACGGTCACGGTCGAGCCGCACGTGGTGCCGGTTCCCTTCGCATTCGAGGGCCAGGTGGAGCCGTTCCGCCGCGTGGAAGTGCGGGCCCGCGTGCAGGGCATCATCGAGGAGCGGCCGTTCACCGAAGGGGCCGTCGTCACCAAGGGCCAGCTGCTCTACCGGCTGGACCGCGTGCGCTACGAAGCGGCGTATCTGGGTGACCTCGCCACCTACAACAACGCGACGCGCACGTTGGCCCGGCTCGAGCCGTTGCTCGCCAAACACGCCGTGGCCCAGCAGGACGTGGACAATGCCCGCACGGCCGTCGACGCATCGAAGGCTGCGCTCGACCAAGCCAAGAAGGACCTCGACGACACGGAGATCCGCGCCGAGATCAGCGGGCGTGTGGGACGTACGCAGCTCGATCTGGGGGCGCGGGTCACGGGCCCGAGCGACCTCCTGACCACGATCGACCAGCTCGATCCCGTGTACGTGACCTTCCACCCGTCATCGCAGCAGTTGCTGCAGTGGAGCGAGGACCCGCGCACGCGCGCGCTCATCCGACCGGGCAGTCCGCTGGCCGTGCACATCGTACTGCCCGACGGGTCGACGTTCCCGCGCGCCGGCCGCATCAACTTCATCGCCCCGTCGCTCGATTCGGCCACCGGCACGCAGGAGTTCCGCGCCGAATTCGCCAACGCAGACCGGGCGCTCGTTCCGGGCGAGTTCGTGCACGTACAACTCGACGGCCTCACGCGGCCCGACGCCCTCACCGTGCCCCAGCGCGCGGTGCAGCAGGGGTTGGGGCGGCAGTTCGTGTATGTGGTCGGCCCGGGCGATACGGTCTCGACGCGCGACGTGAAGCCCGGA
The DNA here is from genome assembly GCA_035533015.1 of Gemmatimonadaceae bacterium. Lineage (NCBI taxonomy): Bacteria > Pseudomonadati > Gemmatimonadota > Gemmatimonadia > Gemmatimonadales > Gemmatimonadaceae > Gemmatimonadaceae bacterium. Next base: position 80,525 of record DATLUQ010000036.1, read on the forward strand.
CCGTGGACCGGCTTCGAGTGGGTGATTGACAGCGGACTCACGGCGGGCGACCGGGTGGTCGTCGACGGCGTGCAGAAGGTCGGCCCGGGGCGTAAGGTCACGCCGGTAGCGGCGGGCGACTCGACGGTCCCGACCGGCGCGCCCCCCGCGCCCGGCAGGTCGGCCGCACCGGCGAGGAAGACTCCGTGAGCGAGGCCGGGCCGGCTCGTTCCACCGACGAGCTGCGCTACTTCTTCATCCGGCGCCCGGTATTGGCGTCGGTGATCTCGATCGTGATCACGCTGCTCGGCGTGTTCGCGATCTTCCTGCTGCCCGTGTCGCGCTATCCCGAGATCACACCGCCGGCCATTCGCGTCACCGCCGTGTACCCGGGCGCGTCGGCCGAGGACGTGGCGCAGGCCGTGGCCGCGCCGATCGAGGAGCAGCTGGCGGGGCTGCAGGGGATGCTCTACTACTCGTCGGCCAATTCGAGCGACGGGACGATGACGCTCACCATCACGTTCGACGTCTCGCGGGACCAGGATCTGGCCGCGGTGGACGTGCAGAACGCGGAGAAGCTCGCCGAACCGCAGTTGCCCGCCGCGGTCCGCACCAACGGCATCTCGATCGTCAAGGCGAACACCGACATCCTCGCCGTGGTGGCGCTCACCTCCACCAATCCGGCGTACGACGCGGCGTATCTGACGAACTACATGAATCTGTACGTCACCGACGAACTGAAGCGCGTACCAGGTGTGGGCGATGCGACGGCCTTTGCGGGATTGAACTTCTCCATGCGGCTCCAGCTCGATCCGGAGAAGATGGCGCGGCTCGGCCTCACGGTGGACGACGTGGTCAACGCGGTACGGGAGCAGAACGCGACGAACCCGGCCGGCCGGTTGGGACGCGAGCCGGCGCCGGCGGGCACGCAGCTCACGATTCCGGTAACCACGGTGGGCCGGCTCACGACGCCGGAACAGTTCGACGACATCGTGGTGCGAGCCAAGCCCGACGGCGCCCTGGTGCGCATCCGGGACATCGGCCACGCCGTGCTCGGAGCCCAGAGCTACGATCTCGAGGGACGATTGAACGGCACGCCCACCGCCGTGCTGCTGCTCTATTCGCGGCCGGGCGCGAACGCGATCGCGGTCAAGGACGCCGTGGCCAAGCGGCTGGACGAGTTGCAGAAGACCTTTCCGGCCGGCGTCCACTACGCCATTCCGTTCGATACGACTCCGTTCGTCACGGCCTCCATCCACGAAGTGGTGGTGACGCTGCTCGAGGCGCTGCTGCTCGTCACGTTGGTCGTGTTCCTGTTCCTGCAGAGCTGGCGCGCGACGCTCATCCCGATGCTCGCCGTCCCGGTGAGCGTGATCGGCACCTTTCTCGGCCTGCTGGCGTTCCATATGTCGATCAACGTGCTGACGTTGTTCGGGCTCGTGCTCGCCATCGGCATCGTGGTGGACGACGCGATCGTCGTGATCGAGAACGTGGAACGCTTGATGGCCACCGAGGGACTGCCACCGCGAGTCGCCGCCGACCGGGCTATTCGCCAGGTGGCCAGTGCCCTGGTGGCCATCGTGCTCTCACTGTGCGCCGTGTTCGTGCCCGTGGCGTTCATCGGCGGCGTGACCGGCGCGCTGTTCCGCCAGTTCGCGATAACGATCGTGATTGCGGTCGTGCTGTCGGGGCTCGTCGCGCTCACGCTCACGCCGGCGCTCTGCTCGCTGCTGCTCAAGGAATCGAACGAAACGCACACGACGGGGTTCTTCGGCTGGTTCAATCGCGGGTTCGCACGAGCCACCGGCGGATACGCGGGCGCCGTGGATCGTGTGCTCGGGCGCCCACGCGCCTGGTTGGCCGTGTTCCTCATTCTCGTGGGCCTCGCCGGCGTGCTCTGGCGACAGGTGCCCACGGCGTTCATCCCCACCGAGGACAAGGGCTACATGGCGATCTCGGTGCAGCTCCCCGACGCGGCGTCGCTTCAGCGCACGGAAGCCGTGGTGAAACGGATCGAGGGGATGCTGCGCCAGGAACCGGCCGTGAAGAACATGGTAGTGCTCGTCGGGCTCGACATCCTCGGCTTCTCCACCGAGACCAATTCGGCCACGATGTTCGTGTCGTTCAAACCGTGGAATGAGCGCGGGCCGGGTAATTCCGCCGACGAGATCGCCCGGCGGATCAACCAACGGCTGTTCGCGATGAAGGACGCGACGGCGTTCGGATTCAACCTGCCCGAGATCCCCGGCCTGGGCACGACGGCAGGCATCGAGTTGAACCTGCAGAACCGCAACGGTCAGGATATCGGCGATTTCGCACAGCGCGTGCAGCAGTTCCAGCAGGCCGTGAACAAGCTCCCCGCCGCACAGAGCGTGACCACGAACTTCCGCGCGAGCGTGCCGCAGCTCTATGTGAACGTGGACCGCGCGGCCGCCAAGGCCCGGGGCGTGAATCTCACCGATCTCTTCAACACGCTGCAGACGTTTCTGTCGGCGCTCTACATCAATGATTTCAACCTGTTCGGCAAGACGTTCCGGGTGCAGGCCGAAGCCGAACCTCAGTTCCGCCAGTCACCGGCCGACATCGGACACCTGTACGTGCGCGGCAACAACGATGCGATGATTCCCGTGTCGGCGCTCACGACCACGCAGTTCCGGGCCGGTCCCACAGTGGTCTCGCGGTTCAATGGATTCGAGTCGGCGCTTTTCACGGGCACGCCCAAAGCAGGATTCAGTTCGGGCGAGTTGCTCGACGAGATCGACACGCTGGTCGCCGGCCAATTCGCGTCGCAAGGAGTGGGCGTGGCGTACTCGGGACAATCGTACCAGGAGCAGGCGTCGACCGGCGACGCGGCCCTCGTGTTCGCCATCGGGCTCGTGATCGTGTTCCTCGTGCTCGCGGCCCAGTACGAGAGCTGGTCGGTGCCGTTCGCCGTGCTGCTCGGCATTCCCTTCGGCGTGCTGGGAGCCATCCTTGGCATCTGGATCCGCGGGCAACCCAACGACATCTACTTCCAGGTCGGCGTGATCGCCGTGGTGGGGCTGGCGGCGAAGAACGCCATTCTGATCGTCGAGTTCGCCACGGAATTGCGCAACAAGGGGATGTCGGTACGGCAAGCCGCTCTCGAGGCGGCGCGCGAACGGCTGCGCCCCATTCTCATGACGTCGTTCGCGTTCATTCTCGGTGTGCTGCCGCTGGCGATCGCCAGCGGCGCGGGGGCGGCGAGCCGGCACTCCATCGGCACCGGCGTATTCGCCGGCATGTTGTTCGCCACGACGATCGGGATCTTCTTCATCCCGCTGTTCTTCGAGGTCATTCGTGGGATGGCCGAACGCGGCGAGCGCGCCGTGCACCACCGCAAGGCGGAGACCCGATGAGACCTCGCGTCCTCGTCGCGATCCTCGCCGCACCGCTCGCCGGCTGCATGTTCGGTCCCAATTACCAGGGGTCGTCACCGATGCCGGAGCGCGCCAGCATCCGCATGCCGGCCGCATCGGACTCGACGCGCACCTTCTTCGATTCACTCGCCGCGGCGCGCCGGCGCGACAGCGCCGCCGCCGGCGGCGCCCCGATCGCCGAGCGGCGCCTGGTGGCCGATTCGCTCGCCGGAGTGGCGTGGCTGGACATCCTGCGCGACACGGCGCTCGTGCGCCTCGTCAACACGGCGCTTCATCAGAACCTGGATCTGCAGACCGCCGTGGCACGCATCCAGGAGTACCGGGCCGATGTCGGTGTGGCCCGCGCACCGCTGCTCCCCACCGCGACGCTGAACGGCAGCGTGGCCAGCAACCAGATCGCCCTCGGCTTCATCCCGCCGGTTTCGTACCGCGCCACGCGCCTCACGGGCGACGTGTCGTGGGAACTCGACTTCTGGGGTCGGATCAGGCGGGGCGTCGAGGCGGCCAACGCCGACCTCGCGGCGCAGGAAGCGGCGCAACGCGAGACCGTCCTGTCCCTGGTCAGCGACGTCGCGACCTCGTATCTCAAGCTGCTCGAACTCGACCAGGAGCATACAATCGCCCTGCAGACGCTGGCGTCGAGCCAGGCCACGCTCGAATTGGCCCGGCAACGCTACGCCCAGGGCGTGATCTCCGAACTCGACGTCAAGCAGTTCGAAGCCCAGGTGGCCGCGCCAGCCGTAACGCTCGCCCAGACCGAACGCGCGATCGCCCAGACCGAGCACGCGCTCGACGTGCTGCTCGGCGAGGGGCCCACCCCGATCGCCCGGGGCGGTACCCTGGCCGACGCGGCACGGGCCCTGACCGTGCCCGACTCCCTGCCGGCGTCGCTGCTCAGCAGGCGGCCGGACATCGAGCAGGCCGAGCGTGAGTACGCGGCGGCCACGGCGCGCATCGGCGCCGCCGACGCCGCCCGGATGCCGACGGTGATGATCACCGGGTCGTACGGCAGCCAGGCCCCGAAGCCGAGCGATCTGTTCGGCGTCGGAACCCGCGTGTACGCGCTTCAGGCGGGGGTGAGTTTCGGATTGTTCGATGGCGGCCGCCTGTCCGATCAGGCCGCTGCGGCGCGTGCCCGGGCCGTGCAGGCCCGCGCGCAGTACGAGAAGACGGCGCTCAGTGCGCTGGCCGACGCCAACGACGCGCTCGTTGGCGTGCGCACGGCGCGCGACCAGGCCGCGGCGCAGCAGACCCAGGCCGACGCGCTCAAGGACGCGCTCGACCTGGCGCAGTTGCGGTACGAGGCGGGACTGGCCAGCTATCTCGATGTGCTCGATGCCCAACGCAGCCTGTTCGCAGCGCGGTTGGCAGTGAGCCAGGCGCAGCTGCAGCAGCTCACCGCCGCCGTGCAGCTCTACAAGGCGCTGGGCGGTGGGTGGCCGGGCGCGCATTGAACCATGGGCGCCGAGTCAGGCCTTGCCGGGCTTCCCCGCGGGCTGCTCCAGATGCCCGCCGAAACCGTAACGCATGGCCGAGAGTAGCCGGAAGCCATAGTCCTCGTTGCCCCGCGATGCGAAACGTGAGTAGAGCGCCGCGCTGATCACCGGCGCGGGAACGCCCTCGTCCACCGCCGCCTGCACCGTCCATCGGCCTTCGCCGGAATCCGACACGCGACCCGCGAACGTCGAGAGGTCGGGATGTTGCCGCAACGCCCCCGCGGTCAGATCGAGGAGCCAGGAACCGATGACGCTTCCACGCCGCCAGACTTCGGCCACCTGCGATACGTCGATCTCGTATTGATAGAACTCAGCGTGGCGCAGCGGTGTGGTCTCGGCGTTCACCTCGCGCGATTCGGTACCGGCGTTGGCGTGCTTGATGATGTTCAACCCCTCGGCGAGCGAGGCCATCATGCCGTACTCGATGCCGTTGTGCACCATCTTGACGAAGTGTCCCGCGCCGTTCGGGCCGCAGTGCAAGTAGCCGTTCTCCGCCGGTGATGCGTCGCCCGTACACCCGGGCGTCCGCGGGGCCGATCCCACGCCTGGGGCAAGCGACTGGAAGATCGGATCGAGGTGACTCACGATTCCGTTCTCCCCCCCGATCATCAGGCAGTATCCACGGGCCACCCCCCACACCCCACCGCTGGTGCCACAATCGACATAGTGGATTCCCGCGCGCATCAACTCGCCCGCGCGACGGATGTCGTCGTGGTAGTAGGAGTTGCCGCCGTCGATCACGATGTCGTCCCGATCGAGTACGGGGGTCAGCGACTGCAACACCGAGTCGACGGCCGCCGCCGGCACCATCATCCACACGACGCGTGGTTTGCTGAGTTTCTTCGCGAAATCCGCAATGGTGGTCGCGGACGTGGCGCCCTTGGACACCAGATCCTGCATCGCCTTCGGATGCGTGTCGTACACCACGCAGTCGTGACGAGCATTCAAGAGCCGCTGCACCATGTTGGAACCCATGCGGCCCAGACCGATCATTCCGAGTTGCATTCGCCCTTCTCCTGGAAGAGTCTCCGACGCGTGCATCGAGGGAAAGGTCGCCTGCGAGCGGTCCGCAATGCAACGGCCGCGGCATTCTATTTGTGCGTCGGACGGTTCGCCACAAGCCCCTGCCGCTCTTCTCGCCGCTCGCCCCCTCGTGGCAACGTGCGACTGCCGGCCCGGGACATCCTGTCCCGGGCCGGCAGTGGACCACGATAACGAGTCCGGAGCCTGCTACGGTGTGACCGTGATCTCGATCGACGACTCGCTGCCGCTCACCACGATGCCGTTGATGGCCGAGGTGATGTTGACGTTATTGCCGCTCGCGAGGACGAAGCGCAACCGATAGGTGCCAGCGACCGTCGGTTTGAACTGCTGGCCGTACACGGTCCGGCCGCCCACGTTTACTTCGGCCGAGATGGGGCCGCTGGAGACCGTGCTGGTCACGCTGCCACCCGGCCCACTGAGCTGCTCGATCGTCAGGGTCGGACCGACCGAGTAGATGAGTGGGACGAAGGCCCCAAGCGTGCCATCCGTGCCCTGGATCTCGTCGGGCGACGAGGCGTTGGCCACGTACGGCATGTTGTAGCCCTGGAGCGTGCCGATGCCGGTGGCCGAGAGTGCGACCTCGATCCTGATCGGGTGCCCAGCCGACAGGTTGCCCGTGCCGGTGAGGTTGTCGCCCCAGGCGGCCTCGGCATCGTACTTGGGCTGGCCAGTGCCGTCGACGATCTGCGGCCGCCAGGTGTTCGGCGTCCCCTGGAGGTAGAAGCCCGTCGCATCCACGACGTTGCCCGTCCACCAGAACGGAGTCGTCGGGCTGGTCACCGGGATCGCCAGCAGCTCGGTCGACGCAGCCGTTTCGGTCGTCGTCGGCCGCACGCCTGGATCCGTGGCCACCGGCGACCCGGTGATGCCCGTGCCTTCGGCGAATACCACCGGCCACGACAGGTTGTTCCCGGTCGTTTCCGTCTCGCCGCCACCGCCGCCGGTGGTGGACACGGTGACCGCGAGAGTCCCGGTCACGTTCTTTACGCTGGCGGTGATGTTCGCGGTCCCCGCTGCCACTCCGGTCACGAGACCGGTCGAACTGACGGTCGCGATTGCGGTGTTGCTGCTCGCCCACGTGAACGTCACCGCCACGACAGTCCCCGTTGAGGTGTAGGCCGTCGCGATGAGTTGCGACGTGGCGGCAACGCGGATGGTGGCGTCACCGGTAATCGTGATCGTTGCCACCTTACTTGCAACACTCACCGACCCACCGCCCTGCTTGCCGCCCGCGCTCGCGGTCACCGACGTCGACCCATTGGTGACGGCGGTCAGCAGACCGGTCGCATCGATCGTGGCGACATTGCTGTTGCCCGTGGACCAGGTGACCGGCACCGACAACGTATTGCCCGCGCTGTCGAGTGTGGTGGCCGTCAACTGGATGACGTCGCCTTCGACGAGATTGATACTTGACGGGCTGATTGTCACAGTTGCCACGCTCGCCGACGACCCACCGCCTCCACCGCCTCCCCCACCGCCGCCGGACGGCTTTCCAGTGACGGCGAACGTCCCGAAGCTATCGACGTTTGCGCCGACCGTCTGGTCCTGGAGCCCGGGCTGAGTGCAATCCCGCCACCTATTCTGGATCCGGTCGCGCTGCTGGATGCGCAGTTGCGTCACGTCCATCCCGCTCGGCACGTTGGCCGGATCGTACTTGATGTTCATGGTCGCCGGTTTATGCAGCGTCTGTCCATCCGGCTCCACCTTGTACGCGGTGTTGCCCACATACGTCAGGTCGCCGGTGAATTCGCTATCCGTGACTTTCGTGACCACCACGTCCGTCGCGACGTCCAGCGCCCCCTCGGGGATGACCAGTTCCGCGTTGCCGTCCGCCGAGAGCACGGTTCCGCCCAGGACGCCGATGTACTTACCCACCGGTGGCTGTACGACGATGCCGAACACGCCGAACCGATTGATCGACGCGACGACATGTTGTGACTGCAGCGCCAACTGATCGCAGTCGCGCCACTGGTTCTGCACGCGGTCGCGCTCGCGAATGCGCAGCTGTTCCTGAAGTACTCCCGTGGGGAGATTGGCCGCGTCGTAGCGTAGCCGCAGCTGCGCCGCTATCTGTAGCGCCAGCCCTGCCGGCTTGATCTCATAGCCGGAGCCCGCCAGATACTGCGCGTCACCGCCGAACGCGGCGTCTTCCACGCGCGTGATCGTGATGTCCGTCGGTACGGTCAGGGCACCGGCCGGCACGTCCAATGTCACCGCGCCGTCGGCCGATGTCACCACACCGCCCAAGGAGGTCACCACGGTGCCGGAGGGCTCGACCGTCACCGTCGCGCTCGCACTCTTCCCATCCGCGGACGCCGTGACCATCGCGGTGCCATACGCCACCGCAGTCACGTCGCCCGTCGCCGTCACCGTGGCGACGGACTCGTTGCTCGATGCCCACGACACGGTGGACGTCATCAACTCCCCGCAACTGCACTTCGGTTGCGCGGTGAGACTTGCGTGCTCACCGGCTTTCAGCGTTACCGCTGTCTGGTTCAATGCCACCAGCGCCGTCACATGTTGATGCTGTGGCGTCGAGGGATTGTCCCGGCACGCCACCCCCCACAACCCCACGGCGACCGCCGCGACGATCATGATTCGAAGGCTCTTCATAACGTCTCCCGTTTGTGTGGTACTTGTCACGAGCAACCCCTTCATCACCCCACTGCAGAAGGGTTGCCTGGTTCTGCCGGGCCGTCGATCCATGAAAAGGGGTCAAGCCGTGAGGCGTTGCCCGTCAGGATCGGACTCGCGACGGGGGTGGAACGCCCCCTTCCCCTTCGAGTGGGGCGAGCGGGGGTGTGGGATCGCCGTGGTGATCGCGGGCAAATGCCGACACGCCCGTCGCGGATCCCCGCAACGGGCGTGTCGGATCGATGGATTCATGGAACGCCGCGCGGGGCGCGCGCCGTCAGAGCAACTCGATATGCCGCGCGCCCGGTCGTTCTCGGTGAGATCGCCGGGCTTGCGGCGCGGGGCGTGGCGCCGCCCGCTACTCCGTCGCCGCGGCCTTCACCACCCGCCCACCCTGCACCACCAGCCGGATCGTGGCCGGCGTGAGCGCGTGGATGTCGACCAGTGGATCGATCGCGGTCACCGTGACGTCTGCCAACTTGCCCGCAGCCAACGTGCCCACGCGGTCCTGCCATCCCAAACACTCGGCAGCCACTCGTGTCGTGGCCACCAGCGACTCCATTGGCAACATGCCGGCGTGATCGCACATGAGACCCAACTCCCGAAGGTTCGTCCCGTGCGGCATCACCCCGGCGTCGGTGCCCATGGCGATCTTCACCCCCGCCTTGTGCGCGTGGCGGATGCTGTCGCGATGCGCCTGCAGCACTTCCTTGGACTTGCGCAACGCCCACTCGGAAATCATCCCCGTCTGCTCGGCCTGCTCGATAACGGCCTGCGGCGCCAGCAGCGTCGGGACGAGGAAGGTACCCCGGGCGAGCATGAGTTCTATGGCTTCGTCGTCCAGATAGATGCCGTGCTCGATGGAGTGGATCCCCGCCCGCACCGCATTCTTGATGCCCTCGGCGCCCTGCGCGTGCGCCATCACCTTCACCCCGCGGCGGAACGCGCCCTCCTGTACCATGACGGCCAGTTCTTCCGGCGAGAACTGCGTGAACTCCGGATGGTCGGTGGGGCTGAGCACGCCACCCGTGGAGCACACCTTGATCACCTCCGCACCGGCGCGCAGCACCTCGCGCACTTTCTTCCGGACCTCGTCCACGCCGTCGCAGATCCCGCTTGGCAGCCCGGGGTGAGGAGTGAACAACCCCAGCTCCTGCCCCGACGGGAGCCAGAAATCCAGATGCCCACCGGTGATCGAGAGCGGCGTGATGCTGATCTGCATACGCGGACCTTCGATGAGCCCCATCTCGAGCGCGCGCTTGAGCCCGAGGTCGGCGCCGCCCGCATCGCGGACCGTCGTGATGCCCGCGTCCAGGGTGCGGCGCAGGTACCCCACCGCCAGGTAGAAATTGAGCGAGAAGGGCGTGGTGGCATGCTTCATCATCCCTTCGTTCTGCATCGTGGCATGCACGTGCGCGTCGATGAGGCCGGGCAGGATCGTCCCGCCGCCAGCGTCGATTTCCGCAACCGCGCCAGCGGGGCGGCGCAGCGATTCCAGACGACCCGCCGCTTCGATGCGGTCATCCTTGATGAGCACGGCGCCGTTGGGAACCGGCGCGGCGCCCGTGCCGTCGATGAGAGTACCGTTGCGAATGAGCGTGTACGTCATGGGTCTGGGTGCGGGAGTGGATTCGAGAGCGGGATGCCGCGGATTCTACGGCGGCAAAGCGGAAACTCGCAACCCGTCTCCCGTGCCCGGACGGTGTTGGACGCGGTCGGGTCTCCCGCATTGCAGCACGGGGCGGTAGGTTCGATGGTCAAACCCTCATCCCAGGAGGTATGCGTATGCTCGATCTCGGTCAGTTCTCCACCCATCGGCGCGGGTTCATCACGCGCGTCGCCGGCGCCATCGGCCTCGCCGCCGTCGCCCCGAGCCGGCTTTTCGCGGAACCGAGCGGGCGGGGCGAAGATCCGCAACTCGAAGCGTGGTTCAATCGGATCACGGGAAAGCATCGCATGGTGTTCGATGCCACCGCGCCAAACGGCGGGATGCCGGCCATCTGGCCACGCATCTATCTGAACACCATGCACGACACGTACCCGACCCCCGATGCCGACGACACCGCGGTGGTGATCCTGCGACACGAGGGCGCGCCCCTCGCGCTGGGCGACGCGATGTGGGCCAAGTACAAGTTCGGCGAACAGTTGAAGGTGGACGACAACGGTCATCCGGCCACACGCAATGTCTTCGCCACGATCACCGGCCTCCCGATTCCAGGGCTCGGCGTGGTTGAACTCCTCAAGGCTGGCGTGCTCATCGGCGTCTGCAATATGGCGCTCACCGTGTTGAGCGGCACGATCGCCGGCAAGACCGGAGCGAACGCGGATGATGTCAAGCGCGAACTGCTCGCCAATGTGTATCCCGGAATCCAGCTCGTGCCATCCGGCGTGATGGCCGTCGGACGCGCGCAGGAGAAGGGCTGCAACTACTGTTACGCCGGCTGATCCGGGAACCGTGTCTCAGCGAGGTCAGGATGGTCAAGCGCGCCACATTCGGTGTTCTCGTTTTCTGCATCACGCTGACCTCGCTGAGCGCGCAGCAGCCGTCGCCGACGCGGCAAGCAGAGCTGGCCGAGTTGACGGCGTTCCTGTCCATTCCCAACGTTGCGTCCGATACACGAAACATCGCGCGCAACGCGGCGTGGTTGAAGACGGAGTTCGAACGGCGGGGCTTCCGGATGTCGGTCGTCCAGACCCCCGGTTCGCCGGTGCTCATTGGAGAACTCGTACCGGGAAGCCCGGCGCCAGCACGCACACTGACCTTCTACTTCCACTACGACGGACAGCCTGTCATTCCGTCGGAGTGGAAGGACTCCGGTCCCTTCGTACCGATCTACCGCGACAAGCCGTTGGAGGACGGCGGCCGCGTGGTGAGCTTGCCGGCCAGCGGACCGGTTGACCCCGACTGGCGTCTGTACGCACGGTCATCCGCCGACGACAAGGGGCCGATCATCGCCTTCCTTTCGGCAATCGACGAAGCGCGCGCGGCGGGGCGGCCGCTCACGTCCACAGTCCGGGTACTGATCGAGGGCGACGAAGAGGCGGGCTCGCCGTCCCTGGCCTCAGTGGTCGACGCCCATGCGGCGCAGATCCGCGCCGACCTCATCGTGCTGGTGGACGGTCCACAGCATCCGAGCGGCCGTCCGACGTTCGTATTCGGCGCCCGAGGTATCATGAGCGCCGAGTTGACCGTGTTCGGCGCGCGCCACGACCTGCATAGCGGTAATTACGGCAATTGGGCGCCGAACCCGGCCTTCGAGCTTGCGCGGCTCCTCACGTCGATGACGGACACGAATGGGCGCGTGACCATCGCCGGGTTCTACCAGGACGTCGTGCCGCTGACCCCGGATGAGAAGACGGCGATCGCCGAGATACCGGACGTGGACAGCACCCTGATGCGCGAGTTCGGATTCTCGCGTCCCGACGGCGCGGGCAAGCGCCTCGAGACGCTGGACAATCTGCCCACGCTCAATGTGTCGGGGCTCGGCTCCGGCACGGTTACCGGCCAGGGCCGCACGGTGATTCCGGCCCAGGCCGTGGCGCGGCTGGATCTGCGGTTCGTGAAGAACATCACGCCCGATGCCCAGTTCGCACGGCTGGAAGCGCACATCCGCGCGCAGGGCTTTCATCTGATCACCGGTGACGTGCCCACGGACCGGGAGCGGTCCACCTACCCGCTGCTCGCGAAGCTGCGCCGCATGGGCGGTTATCCGGCCGGCCGGACGCCGCTGACGAATGCGACCGCGCAACGCGTGGTGGCGGCGGTCGCGGACGCGATGCACGCGACCCCGGCTCGGTTGCCGTCCATGGGCGGCTCGACGCCCTTCTATCTATTCTCCGACGGCCTGAAGGCAGCGACGGTGGGCATGCCGGTGGTCAACTTTGACGACAATCAGCACGCGCCCAACGAGAACCTGCGGCTTCGCAATTTCTTCGACGCCATCACGATGATGCGCGCCATCGTGACCATGCCCTAGCGGCAGCCGTAGCAGGGCGCCGCCGTGACGCGGGCTCCATTCCCACGGCAATGGACCGCCGTCAGTCCGCAGGCTCGGCGTGATCGACCTTCCACCGGGCCGGGCTGCCGCACTCCGTACAGGCAGCGTGCCCGTTGCCGTACAGCACCATGTCCGTCTCGCGGTCGCAGGCGGGACACAGCGACCGCAGCGTCCGGAGGCCGTCGATGGGTAGGCCGTTGCGGACGATCCGTGCCACCATCGCGTCGGGCCCCACCGCGCCGAGCGGACAGAGGGCTCCGGTGCACTTGTCGCCGACTTCGAGGCACACGACCTCGGAGTCGAGGAGCGTCGCCTGCCCTTCGTGCTCCGGGGCGTCGGTGATCACGAGATTCACTTCACGCTCGCAGGCGTTGCAGAACAGCCGGTGGCTCTTCATCTCGCCCTCCTCAGGTCAACGGAATTGCTTCGGCTCCTGGAATCATGCGCCGGGCGAGCGCCGTGGCCGCCTCGCGAGTCAATCCGAACCCGGACGTGGACGCGGCGTCGGAATCCATCGCGCAGTCGCCGATCACGGTGTTGCTGTGAATGGGCGTACGCCGCGGCGCCCCGGTGACGGGATCCATCAGGTGGTCGTACCGCACCCCACGGTACCGGAAGAAGCGCTCATAGTCGCCCGACGTGGTCACGGCCCGATCGGCGACGTCGAGCGTGCGGGAGATGGCCGAGAGATCGCGCGGGTCCCGAATGCCGACCTTCCACGGCTCGCCCTCCGGCGACCCGCCGAGGGCGTAGAGATCCCCGCCCACGGTGACGATCGCGTGCGCGATGCCGCGGGCGCGCAGCGCATCGGTCGCCCGGTCGATGCTGTACCCTTTGGCAATCGCGCCCAGGTCCAGATGGATGTCGCGATCGTCGTACCGCAGGGCGGGCTTTCCGCCAAACGTCGAAACGTCCACCTTGCGCCAGAAGTTGCGCCCTGCAAGCCGCTTCACCTGCGGCGGTGGCGGCGGCTCGTGCCGGTGGAGCACGTCCCACAGTTCCGAGACCTCGCCGATGGCGGGGTCGAAGCGGCCGTCGCTCACCGACGCCCATTGCAGGGCCCGGCGCACGACAAGAGCCGTCTCGGGCCCCACGATCACGGCTTCGCGCGCCGCCCCGAGGTTGGCGCGGCCGATGTCCGACGTCGAGCGGAACCGCGACATCGTGTGGTCCACCCAGCGCAGCTCGGCGATCGCGGCGTCGATTGCGTGCTCGGCGAGCTGCACGTTGGGATGCGCCACCTGGATCTCGGCGATCGTGCCCATCACCGGGAGCGTACGTTTGGTGACCGATACGCGGCGGCGCAGCGCGAGGGGCAGCGTGAGCCCCACGAACATGCCCGTGCCGATGGTCAGGAATTCGCGCCGGCCAAGGCTCCAGCGCGACGATGGGTCAGACGACATGGTGATCTCCTTCCGTCCAGCGGTCGCACGAACCGCCGGTGCAACCTTCGCAATGGCCGGTGCACGCCCGGTGCGGCACGAGGCCGTACGCGGCGAACAGCACCGCCCCGATGATGATGGCAATGATGGTGTGGGTCATCCCGCGGTCCCCATTCCGGCGAAGCCCATGAAGGCCATGGACAGGCACGACGCGATCACGAGCACGAGCCCCATGCGCCGCGCCACCACCGGCACGTCGGCCAGTTCGGTGCGCTCGCGGATGGATGCCATGAGCGATAGCGCCAGCGTGAGCCCGAGCCCCGCGCCGAGCGCAAAGACCAGGCCTTCCACGAGCGTGTAGCCGCGGCTCGTCTGGAACAACGCCAGCCCCAGAATGGCGCAGTTGGTGGTGATCAGCGGCAGGTAGATGCCGAGCTGCCGGAACAGTACCGGCAGGTACTTCTTCACCGCCATCTCTACGATCTGGACGACCGACGCGATCACGACGATGAATGCGATCGTCCGCAGGTACGGCGCCTGGGCGAGCACGAACGTGTTCAGCGCCCACACGCTCACCGCGGTGAGAATGAGCACGAAGGTGTTGGCCAGCCCCAGCCGCCACGCCGTCTCGATCTTGCCCGTGACGCCGAAGAACGAGCACAGGCCCAGGAACATCACCAGCGTGAAATTGTTGACCAGCATGGTCGAGATGAAGATCCACGACAGATCTCTCATGCCATCCTCCGCGCGCGCCGCTTCTGCAATTCCATCACGTAGGCCACGCCGAGCAGCGCAATGCCCAGCGCCAGGAACCCGCCCGGTGGGAGCATCATGAACACCCAGGGTTCGAACCGCGGGCCGAACAGCGGGTGGCCGAGAATGCTGCCGTTGCCCAGCACCTCGCGGATCGTGCTGAGCAGGGAGAGGGAGAGCGTGAATCCCATCCCCATGCCCAGACCGTCGGCCACCGCGCGGCGCACGGGCACCTTGGCGGCGAATGCCTCGGCGCGACCCAGCAGCAGGCAGTTGGCCACGATCAGCGGAATGAACGGCCCCAACGCCTTGCGGATGTCGGGCAGGATCGCCGCGAGGATCATGTCGGCGAGGGTCACGAACGTCGCGATGATCAGGATGTACGACGTGATGCGCACCTCGTTGGCGATGTACTTGCGGAACAGCGACACGAAGAGCCCGGAGCCGACGAGCACGAACGTCGTCGCGAGACCCATCGCCAGACCGTTGGCGAGGACGTTGGTGACGGCCATCGTCGGGCACATGCCGAGCAGCTGCACGAGCACGGGATTCTCGCGGCCGATACCGCGCCAGATGTCGGCGATCGCGCTCGCCGGCGGTGGAGCGCCGGGAATCAACTCCTGCGCCTTCGCCGGCGCTCCCGCCACGCGGTCACCGACTGAAATCGAAGTCACGGATGGTCTCCACGATCGTAGGCTTGCAGCAACGGCCGCCACTTGGCGACCGCGTCGTTGATGATGCGCACCACGGCGCGCGACGAGATCGTCGCGCCGGTGATGGTCTGGACCTGGCTCGGATCGCCGGCGTCGAGCTTCTTGACGCCCTTGAGCGGCGCGACGCGTCCCGCGAACTGGCGAGTGAAGTCACTGTCCGTCTCGATCCGCTGGCCGAGACCCGGCGTCTCCTGCTCGTCGAGTACCTTGTAGCCGGTGAGCGTGCCCGTCGCGGGATCGAAACCGATCATCAGGTGGATCAACTCCTGGAACCCCGGCTCGGCGGCGGTCACGGCTACACCGATGCGCCTGCCGCTTGCGTCGTAGCCCACGAACGCCATCTCCGCCTCGACCCTGGCGGACCCGGCGGGCGGCTTGGGGGTGAGCGCGTTGCCGGCCAGGTACAGCGTGTCCCACCGCGCGGGTGCCTTCAGCACCTCGCGCACCGCCTCGTTCACCTGCTCCGCGGCGTGCTTCTCGATCGCCGGCAGCGTCAGATTGTACACCGTGACGATGAGCCACCCGGCGGCCGCGCCGGCGATGGCGAGCGTGAGCAGCAGCCGCCACGCGGGGGTGCTCTTGTGCTCCGCCGGCGGCGTGCCCGTCCCCTGGCCCTGCGGCGCGCCGGTCATGTCGCCGCCCGCCGCGCGGTGCCGAACACGCGAGGCTGCGTGGCCCGGTTGATGAACGGTACGAGCGCGTTCATGAACAGGATGGCGTACATCACGCCTTCGGGCAGCCCGCCCCAGACCCGAATGACCACCACCAGCACGCCGATGCCGACGCCGAACACCCACTTGCCGACGTTCGTCACGGGCGACGTCACCATGTCGGTGGCCATGTAGACCGCGCCGAGCATGAGCCCGCCCGAGAAGATCATGAACAGTGCGCCGGGCTTGTGCGGGTCGATCAGGTGCAGGATGCCGCTGAACACGGCCACGGTGAGCAGGATGCTCGCCGGGATGCGCCAGTTGAGATAGTTGCGCAGCGCGAGGTACGCCCCGCACGCGAGGATGACGAGCGCCGCCGTCTCGCCCACCGAACCGGCCGTGTTTCCGATCACGAGGCTGGCCAGCGCCGTGCCCTTGCCCTCGAACTTCAGCAGGCCGAGCGGCGTGGCCGAGGTCACGGCGTTGACGATCGGATGCACGAATGGCGCCGCGAACAGATCGCCCTTGAGCGAGAAGAACGGTCCGCCGACGGTGGGCCAGGTGGTGATCGCCACCGGGAACGCGCCCTGCAGGAACGCCCGGCCCACGAGTGCCGGATTGAACACGTTCTGGCCCAATCCACCCCACACGGTCTTGCCGAATCCGATGGCGAACGCGCCGCCCACGAACACCATCCAGAGCGGCATGCCGGCCGGCAGCGTGAGGCCGAGCAGGAGTCCGGTGATGGCCGCCGACCCGTCGGCAAGCGCTCCGCCGCGGCCGAACATGCGCTCCGCCGCCACGGCACCGAGCGTGGCCGCGGCGATCACGAGCAGCGCGCTCACGCCAAAGAACCAGGCCGCGGCCGCGATCACGGGCACCAGGCTCCCCACCACGGTCCACATGATGCGGGGCGTGGAGTCGGCCGGCTTCAGGTGCGGCGACGCCGTGATGATCAGGCGCGGGGGCATCGATTCGCTCATTGGACGGTGGCGAGTTGGCGCCGGAGCGCCGTCTTGCTGGCCTGGAAGAGCTGGGCGAGTGGGATGTTCGACGGACACACGTAGGCGCAGGAACCGCAGAGCATGCAGTCGGCCAGATGGGCCTCCGCCATCTCGTCGTACCGCCGCACGCGCGCCAGGTCACCGAGCATCGACGGATTCAGGAACACCGGACAGGCGTCGAGGCAGCGCCCGCAGTGAATGCACGCCCACGACTCGTCGGCACGCGTTTCGTCCCTTGCCAGCACGACCACGCCCGTAGTTCCCTTGAGCACCGGCGCGTCAAGGTTGGCCTGGGCCTGCCCCATCATCGGCCCGCCGATGATCACTTCGGCCGCGTCGGCGGTCACGCCGTCACAGAACGCGAGGAGGTCGCGCAGCTTCGTGCCCACCGGCACGATGAGGTTGGCCGGCCGCCGCAGGCCATGGCCCGACACGGTCACGATGCGTTCCACGAGCGGCAGCCCGGTCTCGAACACCTCGGCGATCGCCGCCACCGAGCCCACGTTCTGCACCACGACCCCCACCGTCACGGGCAGCTGCCCCGACGGCACCTCGACCCCGGTCACGGCCTTGATCAGCATCTTCTCCGCGCCCTGCGGATACTTGACCGTGAGCGGAAGGATCTCCACGTCCAGATCGGCCGGCACGGCGGCGATCATCGCCGCGATCGCATCGGGCTTGTTGCGCTCGATCCCCACCACGCTCTTCGTGACGCCGAGCGCGCGCATCATGACACGGATGCCGAACAGCACCCGCGGCGCGTACTCCACCATCGTGCGGTGGTCGGAGGTGAGATACGGCTCGCACTCGGCGCCGTTGATGATCAGCGTGTGCACATGGGCGTCCTTGGGCGGCGCCAGCTTCACGTGCGTGGGGAATGCCGCGCCGCCGAGCCCCACGACGCCGGCGTTCTGCACCGCCCGCACGACTTCCTCGGGCGAGAGCCCTTCCCATTGCGGAACCAGTCGCGGCCGAGGAATGTGCGGCGCGTACCGGTCCACCTTGATCCGCACGGCTTCGGCCATCGACCCGTCGGGGTGCGGCCACCAGTCGATGTCGACCACCGTCCCCGCCGCCGAAGCGTGGATGGGCACCGACATGAAGCCGTCGGCCTCGCCCACCATGTCGCCGCGCTCGACGTGATCGCCCACCTTCACGCACAGCTTGGCCGGCTTGCCGGCATGCTGCCGCAGCGGCAGCACCAGCTCATCGGGATACGGCATCCGCCGAATCGGGAGCTGGTTGGTCAGCTCCTTCTCCTCCGGCGGATGGACGCCGTGCCGGAATCCCAGCGAGATCGCCATCGTCAGTTCAGTTGAACTTCGCGCCGCGCTTCACCCATTTCTCCAGATCCTTCTCCTTGGGGTTGAGCGGCGATCCCGGGTGAATGATCGACACCGGGCAACGCTCGGCGGCGGTGACGAGATGCTGGTACGTGCCGGCGCGCGCATCCTTCACGTACGCCTGCTTGTCCGCGTTGTACGCGAACATCTTCTTGTTCAGGTTGGTGCACTCGTTGCAGCTGGTGCACCGCGCCGAGTCGATGTAGGCCTCGAGGACGAGCGCATCGTCTTCCTCCACGACGGTGGCCGACACGGCGACCGCGACCGGTGCCGGTGCCGGTGCGGCCGCCGGAGCCGCGACGGCAGACGGCGCGGCCGTGGGGACAGGAGCGGCGACCGGCGCCGGCACCGGCGCGGCAGCAACCGCCGCGCCGTTTCCGTTCCCGGTGTGCGCCACCTCGGGCAGCGACGACAGCAGGTCGGCAATCGCCGAGCCTCCGCCGTGCCGCAGTAATCCCTCGGCCAGCCGGCGCGCGATCTGCGACGGATAGCTGGCCTTCAGCTCGCTGATCTTGGCCTCGTACTCGGCGCGCACGGCCGACAGCCGCTGGTCGAATTCGGCCTCGAGCGCAACCGCCACCGCGTCGTGCACGGCGGGCGAGATCTCGAGCCCGGCCAGCTGCTTGAGCTGCGACCAGAAGTGCAGGCGCTCCTGCGCCAGTTGCACCATCTCCGCCGACACGCCCAGGCGCCGCAGCGTGCGATCCTTGCCCACGGCGAGGATGTACGGCGCGCGCCCATCGCGCTCGTCGGCCGGCAGCGCGACGAATTCATGGAAGGGCATCATCGCGTCGTTCCACGCGTCGGACGGCACTTCGGTGAAGTGCTGCTTGAACCGGGCTTCGGTCGCCGCCCAGTCGGCGATCGTGAGGGGCACGTCGAGCGCCTGCTCGACGCCGGCGTCATCCAGGTACTTGACCGTGTATGTGGGCCAGGTCTCGTCGGGCGACGGATTGCCGTCCAGACTCAGACAGTCGGCGAAGTTCGGACCGGCGTCGGGGTCGTACGTGAGGAAGGGAAAGGCGCGGCTCTCCAGCGCCAGCCGCGCGGCCTGCTGCGACGAGTCGTCGGCGAGGCCGTGCTCCACCGGGCACGGAGTATAGATGTTGAACACCGCAGGGCGGCGCTTGTGCAGTCCCTTGAGCACGCCCGCCACGAGGTGCGACGCCGATGCCTGCGAGGACTGATGCACGTACGCGCCGCGGTGCGCGATGGCCAGGAGCGCGAGCTCCTTCCGCGTCTCGGTCTTGCCGTGCTGCGCCTTGCCGTACGCGGCCATGTCGGCCACCTGGCCGGTGTAGCCGGAGGTGCACGCCTGTCCGCCGGTGTTGGAATACACCTGCGTGTCGAGCACCACCACCTTGATCGGCTTGCCCGACGCGAGCAGCCGCGAGAGGTTCTGGAATCCGATGTCGAGCATCGCGCCGTCGCCGCCCATCGAGACG
>DATLUQ010000037.1 GCA_035533015.1 Gemmatimonadaceae bacterium
ATGAGGGAAAGAGTGGTGGTCTGATCGCTTGGACGTCTGTCTCAACCACACGCGTGCAAGCGGTGCCGAAACAACCGACCGGCACTCGCCAGCGGGTCAGAACCCTCGCCGGAGGCAGTGATGCCAACGACGAGGGTTCGCCATTTCTGGACGCCGCTGCCGCAGCGGGCGGTCACATCGACTACCAGCCAATAGTGCTCGGCACGGAGGTGTGAGATGCTAGACAGCATGGTGCTCACGGTCGACGACGACGGCGCCGAGAACCGGCTCCACGGCGCCGTCGAAGACATCGAGCGCGAGTTGCACCACACCGGACATCGCTGATCTCCGATGAAGCCGTCCATGCGCACGCTCGCGCACGTTGGCGAATGGCGGATCGAGGTGCGCGCCGATTCACGAGAGGAGGTCTTCGCCGAGGTCGCGCGACAGATCGCCCGAGCCGCCGGCCCCACGGTCGGTTCCGACGGTGACTGGGAGCGGGTCGCCCTCGCCGCCCGCGACGACGCCACGCTTCTCGTGGACTGGGCCAACGAATTGATTGGCCGCGGTGAAGCGGCGGGACGGGCGTACGCCGAGGTGCGGAATATCGCCCTCGCGCCCTCCGGCGATACACCAGCAGCGTCTACCGCGGCGTTCCAGCGCTCGCAGCTCACCGCCGAGATACGAGGGCGCCGGGTCCCCGAGTGGCGCTCCCCACTCAAGGCGGCCACGTACCACGGGGCCGCGTTCGAGCGCCGACGCACGCGTTGGTTCGCGGCGCTACTGTTCGATATCTGACGAGCTCGGTGCCCCACGGGAGGGCCCATGCGCCGTGAGGATCTCATCGCGATTGGCGAGTTCGGCTTCGAGCTGCCGGCGTCCTGGCGCGCCGACATGCGCGTCCCCGCGCGCGTCTACGCCGACGCCGACCTGCTCGCCCCCATGCTTGCAGGCGAGGCGATGACGCAGCTCGTCAACGTCGCCACTCTCCCCGGCGTCGTCGATCACGTGTATGGCATGCCCGACATGCACGAGGGCTATGGCTTTCCCGTGGGCGGCGTCGCCGCCACACTCCTTCCTGATGGCGTCGTCTCGCCTGGTGGCGTGGGCTTCGATATCAATTGCGGCGTACGCCTGCTTACGCTCCCTTTTTCTCGCCGCGACGTTGGCTCGCGGCTCGAGGCGTTCGTGCACGAGCTGTCGCGCTCCATCCCTTCCGGCACGGGACGCGGCGTCGCGTGGCACCTCACCGATTCGGAGCTCGACGGAGTGCTTACCGGTGGCAGCGCACACCTCGTGCGGGCCCACGGGTTCGGCACGGAGCGCGATATCGCCCACACCGAGTCCGAGGGCTGTCTCGACGCCGCCGACCCCGCCATGGTCTCGGCGCGCGCCAAGGACCGCGGACGTGGCCAGCTCGGCTCCCTCGGCGCCGGAAATCACTTCGTGGAAGTCCAGGAGATTGAGTCCGTTCACGACGTCGCGGTCGCCTCTGCCTTCGATCTCTCCCCCGGCCGGCTCACTGTGCTCATTCACACCGGGTCGCGCGGGCTCGGCCATCAGGTATGCACCGACTACGTGAAGCTCATGGATGCGCACCTCGCCGCTTACGGCATCATCCTCCCCGACCGCCAACTCTCGTGCGCACCGGTGAGTTCGGCCGAAGGCTGCGCGTACTTCGCCGCCATGGCCTGCGCCGCGAATTTTGCGTGGGCCAACCGCCAGCGCATCACGCACACCGTGCGCGAGACCGCCGTGCGCGTGCTCGGCGCCGCCGGAAACGACGTCCACGTCGTGTACGACGTGGCCCACAACATCGCCAAGTTCGAGACGTACGGCGGTCGCCGTCTCTGCGTCCACCGCAAGGGAGCGACTCGCTCTTTCGGCCCGGGTAACCCCGAGCTTCCAACGGACTATCGCGCCGTCGGGCAGCCGGTGTTCATTCCCGGGAGCATGGGGACGGCATCGTGGGTGTTGGCGGGCGCCGCGGCGGCAGAGAACCTGTCCTGGAGCAGCGCCTGTCACGGCGCCGGGCGCTCGCTGAGCCGCCATGCCGCCGCACGGCAGGTGACGGGCGGCGCGCTCCGCCGCGAGCTTGAGGCGCAGGGTATCGTCGTGCGCTGCGCCAGCAACCGCGGCCTCGCTGAAGAGGCGCCGTTCGCTTACAAAGACGTCGACCGCGTCGCCGCGGTTGTCGAGGGCGCGCAGCTCGCCCGCCGCGTGGCCCGCCTGCGCCCGCTCGGGGTGATCAAGGGATGACCATCGAAGAACGCGTCGTCGAGGTCTCCCGCGAACTCGCCCGGGAGTTGCGCGGCGACCGCGCCGCGCGCGCCGTCACCCCTACCGCCTCGCTCGAGCGCGACGTCGGTATGGGAAGCCTCGAACGCGCCGAACTGTTCACTCGCCTCGAAGCCGCCTTCGGCCGCGAACTCGACGATCGCTTCCTGCTCCTCGATACGCCGCGCGAGATTGCAGCCGCTGTCGAACTGGCCCCGCGCATCGACGGCGCCATCGTCCCAGCGGAGCATGAAACCGCGGTCGCTGCCAGCACGCTGCGGCTCGATCAGGCTTTCACCCTCGTCGATGCACTGCGCCTGCGAGCAGATGCCGAGCCGGCGCGCATACACGCACGCCTGCACATGGACGATTCCACCCACCCCGTCACATACGGGGAACTCTGGCGCGGCGCCAAACAGATCGGCGCCGCTCTTGTGGCGCGCGGTGTCCGGGCCGGTGAGCCCGTCGCCCTCATGCTCCCCACCGGACTCGATTATCTGCAGTCGTTCATGGGAGTGCTCGCGGCCGGCGCGGTGGCCGTGCCCCTCTATCCGCCCGCGCGGCTCGACCGCCTTGGGGAATATCTGCGGCGGCAGTCGCGCATCCTCGCCAATGCCGAAGCGCGCGTGTTGATCGCCATGCCCGAAGCCGCGCCGGTGGCCCGCGCCCTCAAGACCGACGCTCCCGCATTGACGAACCCGGTCACGGCCCAGGTACTGCGCGACGAAGCCGATGTGGGCGCCGCCAGTGCTGGCATGCTTCCTCCCATCGCGGCCGAAGCGCCGGCGCTCATCCAGTACACGTCGGGCAGCACCGGCGACCCCAAAGGAGTGCTCCTGTCGCACGCCAACCTGCTGGCCAACATCCGCGCGATTTCCGCCGGCGTGGACATGCGCCCCACGGATGTCGTCGTGAGCTGGCTTCCGCTCTATCACGACATGGGGCTCATCGGCGCTTGGCTCACCGCGCTCGTCCAGGGTCTGCCCCTTGGCCTCATGTCGCCCCTCGCGTTTCTCGCGCGCCCCGAGCGCTGGCTCTGGGCCATCCATCAGGAGCGCGCCACCCTCTCCGCCGCCCCGAACTTTGCCTACGAACTGTGCGTGCGGAAAGTGCGCGACGAAACCATCGACGGGCTCGATCTCTCTACCTGGCGCTGTGCGCTCAACGGCTCCGAGGCGGTGAGCGCCGCGACGCTCGACCGTTTCGCGAACCGCTTCGAACGCTACGGCTTTCGCCGCGACGCCTTCATGCCCGTGTACGGGCTGGCCGAGAGTTCCGTCGCGCTCTGCTTTCCGGCGCTGGCGCGGCCGCCGCGCGTCGACGCCGTCGCCCGGGACCCGTTTACCCGCGACGGCCGCGCCGCCCCGGCCACCCCCGGAGACCGCACCGCGCTCCATTTCGTGTCGGTCGGACATCCTCTGCGCAACCACGAGGTGCGCGTAGTGGACGATCACGGAGCCGTGGTGGCCGAGCGAACCGTGGGGCGCGTCTGGTTCCGCGGCCCTTCGTGCATGCGCGGCTACTATCGCAACCCCGACGCCACCGCGCACGCGGTCACGGCCGATGGCTGGATCGACAGCGGCGACCTCGCGTATCTCAGTGACGGCGAGCTATACATCACCGGCCGCGCGAAGGATCTCATCATCAAGGGAGGGCGTAACCTCATCCCTCAGGAGATCGAGGAGATTGCCGGTGGCGTGGAGGGCATTCGGAAGGGATGCGTGGCCGCGTTCGGAGTGCCCGATCCCGCCACCGGCACCGAGCGTCTCATTGTCATCGCCGAAACACACGCTTCGTCCCCGGCCGATCGCGAACGCCTCGAGCGCGCCGTGGTCGAGGCGGTCTCGGTCGAGGTCGGCGTCCCGCCCGACGTCGTGCGCGTCCTCTCACCCGGCACCGTGCCCAAGACCCCCAGCGGCAAGATCCGCCGCTCGGCGGCGCGCGATGCCTACATTGCCGACGCCATGGGTGAGCGTCGTCGCGTGCCCTGGCGCGTGCGGGTCGGCATGGCCGTGGAGCTCGCCGCGCCGAAGTTGCATCGCGCTGCGCGCGCCGCCGGTCGTGCTCTCTACCTGGGCTACCTCGCGGTCGCCTCAACCGCTGCGCTTGTACTGCTGGTGCCGCTCGGCTATGTGCTCGTGCGCGTGTTGCCTCCCGGACGCCCGGTGCGTGTGCTCAGCCGTTTCGTCAGTCGCGTATTGCTCGCCGTCACGGGGTGTTCTGTGAGCGTGGAGGGCCTTGGGAGGCTTCCGTCGAACGGCCCACGCGTTCTCGTCGTGAACCACGCATCGTACGCCGACACGCCGGTACTCCTGGCGGCGCTGCCGATCGACTTCGTGTTCGTGGCCATGACCGAGATCCTCGGCTGGCGCTTCCTCGGCACATTCGCTCGCCGTGGTGAGCACCCGACCGTGGATCGTTGGCACGTACAACAGAGCCTCGCCGACGCCGCCGCGATCGAGGCAAGGCTGCGGCGTGGTGAATCCGCGCTGTTCTTCGCCGAGGGCGGCTTCTCGGGCACGAAAGGGCTGCGCCCCTTCCGACTGGGCGCGTTCACCGCGGCGGCGGCGGCTGGTGCACCTGTCATCCCTATGGCTCTGCGCGGGACGCGCGCGGCGCTGCCGGCCGACGCACGCTTTCCTCACCCGTCGCGCATACACCTCTGGATTGGCGAGCCCCTGCGCCCGTCCGGCACCGACCTGGCAGCCGCCGTGGATCTCCGCGATCGCGCGGCCGCCGCGATCGCCGAGCAGTGCGGCGAGCCGCAATTCATCGTCGCCTAGGTGGACTATTTCACCGGCGACTTCACGACGAACGACACGTTGGCCGTGATGCGGTACCGCACGATCTTGTCCCCCTCGACCACCGCTTTCATGCCGTTCACCCAGATCTCGGTGATGCCGTCGACCGTCTTCGCGACTTCCCGCAGCGCTTGCTGGGCCGCGTCGTCCCAACTCTTGGGGGATTCCGCGATTACTTCGATCACTTTCACGATGGATGCCATGGACTCTCCTTGCGCCGCGCCGGCGCGTATAGCATGGAACGTCGCCGGGTTGTGGAGAGGAGAATGTCGGGGAGTCGAGAACTGTGCGTCAGCGTTGCGGTCAGCTTTTTCAAGGAATCCCTGAATTGGCGACGCGCGCGGGCGGGGCGATCTTCCGTGTGCGTTCGCGGACGGGAATACCGCGGACGGAGCCACCCCGCGGGATACCGTCGGATGGCCGTGCGGCGGGAGTTCGAACCGACCGCGCAGGTTGTGAGGTCGCTGGACACAACTGAAGTCCCGAGAGCCAAGGGGCACCTGAGTCGGTCCCGTCCGATGAGGGAAAGAGTGGTGGTCTGATCGCTTGGACGTCTGTCTCAACCACACGCGTGCAAGCGGTGCCGAAA
>DATLUQ010000038.1 GCA_035533015.1 Gemmatimonadaceae bacterium
GCGCCCACCGCGCCCCCGGCCCGCGCCTTCCCCTTGACACCCGACAGAAGGCATCGCATTCTCCTCTGTCCGTTCGACAGGAGACCCGATGGCCCCGTCCGCCGACGTGCTGCAGGGCACGCTCGACCTGCTCGTCCTCAAATCGCTCTCGCTGGCCCCCATGCACGGATGGGGCATCAGCCAGCGCATCCAGCAGCTCTCCGCGAACGCGCTGCAGGTGGGCCAGGGATCGCTCTATCCCGCCCTCTACCGCCTGGAAAAGAAAGCCCTGGTGACGAGCGAATGGCGCACCACGGAGAACAACCGCGAGGCCAAGTACTATTCGCTCACCCGCGCCGGCCGTCGCGCGCTGGGCAGCGAGGTGGAGAGCTGGCGGCGGTTCGTCGGTGCGGTTGATCTCATCCTCGACGCCGGCGAGTAGCCGCCGGCCCATGCCAGTCTTTCGCCGCACCGTCCTCTGGGTCCGCGCGCTGTTCGCCCGCGACCGCGTGGAGCGCGACATGGCGCGCGAGATGCGCGTCCACATCGAGATGGAGACGGAGCGGAACGTCGCGCTCGGCATGACGCCCGCCGAGGCGCGCCGCCGCGCCATGGCCGGGTTCGGCGGCGTGGAGCGCTTCAAAGAGGCCGTGCGCGCCGAGCGCGGCACCGGGTGGCTCGACGCGCTGGCCACCGACCTCCGCGTTGCCGTGCGCACGCTGGCCAAGCGGCCGGCGTTCACGACGGTGGTGGTGCTCACCATCGCGGTGGGCATCGGCGCGACGACGGCCGTGTACGGCTGGGCCAACTGGGCGCTCTTCCGGCCGGTGCCGGGCGTGCGCGACGGGGGGCACGTCGTGTCGGTCGGGTTCCAGCGGGAAATGCCCGGCGGCGGCATCTCCCCCACCGGCATCTCGTACCCGAACTTCGTGGATCTCGCGGGCACCGTGAAATCGTTCGCGAGCCTCGCCGGGTACGCCCCTGTTCAAACCCAGTTGGCGGCGCCGGGAGTCGAGCCGACGGACGTCCAGTCCGTCATCGTGCTCGGCGACTACTTCGGCCTGCTCGGCGTCGTGCCGCGCTTGGGACGGGCCTTTTCCAGCGCCGAGCTCGCGCCCAGCTCGTCCGACCGCGTCCTGATCATCAGCGATTCGCTCTGGCAGGCGGCCTTTGGCGGCCGGCGCAGCGTGCTGGGCCGGCAGGTGGATGTCAACGGCGCGCAGTTCACGATCATCGGCGTGGCGCCGCCGGGCTTCCGCGGCACCGACCGAACGGGTCAACTGGATCTCTGGTTCCCGCCGTCGGCCTATGCGCAGTTGGTCCACCAGCCGATGGAACTCGGCGACCGGCGTGAAAATTCATTCATGAACCTGATAGGCCGTTTGCGCCCCGGGGTCACGCCGGACCAGGCGCAGGACGAGACCAATCGCCGCCTCGATATCCTGGTCGCCCAATTCCCGGGCATCAACGACGTCTACAAGGAATGCCACGCCGTCGTGAACGCGGACCTTGGCATGCCGTCCTGGTCCCGGGGCTACACGGTAAACGTCGCACGTCTCCTGCTCGGGATCGTGGGCCTCGTGCTGCTCATCGCGTGCGCGAACGTGGCCAACCTGCTCCTCCTGCGGGGCGTGCGGCGCCGCGAGGAATTGGCGGTGCGCCGCGCACTTGGCGCCTCGGCGGCGCGCCTCGTGGGCCAGCACATGGTCGAGGGCGTCCTGCTCTCGCTGGCCGGCGGTCTGGCGGGGCTGGCGGTCGCCGTGGGCCTGTCCCGCATATTCGCCTCCACGCCGCTGGGGGCGGTCGGCACGTATCAGCACCTCGCGCTCGACGGACGCGTGCTCGCGGCGATGCTCGCACTCTGCGTGGGCACGGGCGTGCTGTTCGGACTCGCCCCGGGGCTCGCCGCGCTCCGGCACGATCCCATGCGCCACCTCAAGGACGGCACGCGCAGCCATTCCGGTGGCCGCGCGCCGGCCCGCAGCACGCTCACCGTGGTGCAGATCGCGGCCGCGATGGCGCTGGTCGTCGGGGCCGTGCTCCTTGGCCGTACGCTGTACGACCTCGCCCACGTGGACCTCGGATTCGATCCGGCACAGGTCTCGGTGTACTGGATCAACGCGGGGCCCCAGGGCTATGCACCCGATCGCATCGAGACGCTGCGGCACGACGTCCTCGAGCAGGCGTCGGCGTTGCCCGGCGTCCAGACGGCCGCCATCGCCTCCAGCTTGCCGAGCATGGGCGCCTACTTCGGCGAAGCGATCCACGCTGTCGGCGACACCACCACCAAGGGCCTGCTGAACGTGAAGTCGTTCACGGTCTCGCCCGGCTTCTTCGGGGCGCTCCGCATCGCGATCATCCACGGCCGCGCCTTCACGCCCGACGAGTTCGACGACACCACGTCGCAGTCGGCGATCATCAGTCTGTCCGCCGCGCGCGCCCTGTTCGGGAACGCCGATCCCGTCGGCCGCCAGTTCGCGGTACGGAGTTTTGGCGCCCCCGAACTGAAAACCGTGGTCGGCGTAACGGGCGACGTCCACATCGAAGGGCCCAAGACCGCGGGCGGCCTGGCGGTCTATACCCCGGCCCTCGCCGGGATGCTCGCGCGCTCGTTGAACCGGTTCTTCGCGCTCGTCATCCGCTCTCCGCGCCCCGACGCCGACCTCCGCCACGACGTCCGCGCCATTCTCGCCCGCGTCGCACCAGGCCTCCCCCTGCCCACCGCGCAGCCGTACGCCGCCATGGTGCGGCGTTCGGTAGGCGACAGCTACCTCTTCGCCCGTCTCGTCGGCGTCCTCGCCGCGCTCGCCGCCCTGCTCGCCACCATCGGCCTCTACAGCGTGGTAGCCTTTGCCGTCGCCGAGCGCACCCACGAGATCGGCATCCGCATGGCACTCGGCGCCCGCGAGGCGGCCGTCGTCAAACTCGTGGTCCGACAGTCCGCGCTGCTCACCATCGTCGGACTGGTGCTCGGCACCGGCGGCGCGGTAGCGCTCGCGCGGCTCTTGGCCAGCAAGCTGTTCGGCGTCACGCCGCTCGACCCCACCACGTACGTGGTGGCCGCCCTCATCTGGGCGCTCCTCGCAATGCTTGCCAGCATCGTCCCCGCCCGCGCCGCCGCCCGCGTCAATCCGGTAGAAGCGCTCCGCTACGACTAGCCGGCGTCGAGCGCGTCCAGCCTCGCGACGCTACCTGCCTGCCGCCCGCGTGTACACGTCGTTGCCGAACGCCACCAACCCCTTCTGCCCGGCATACCCGAGATACGACAACCCGAAAATCTCCTCGACGCTCTTCAGCATCGAATAGTGGTTGTACGGCACGTCCGACACCGTGCCCGGCCGGATGAACGGAGACAGCACCACCGCGCCGATCCGCCCCCCGCCCGGTCCGCCGGCGCCGGGTGAACTCGTGTTCGGTCCGGTCGGCTCGTTGCAACACGCCGACTTGTCGGCGCTCAGCGCCTCGTCGAACGTGATGATCAGCAGCCCGTCGCGTTTGAACGCCGGCGACCCCGTGATGCGCGGCACCCATTCCTTGAGAAAGCGGTTGATCCCTTCCAACCCGCCCGTCTCCCCGTTGGCGCAGTGCTGGTCGTGTCCGTCGTTGCACAGGTTGGGCGCGATGTACGAATAGTTGGGCGTGGTCGCCGCCAGCGCGAGATCGCGCGGCAGGGCGTCCAGCCGCACCACGTTCGTCTGGCACGACGCCGAGTCGATGATCGAGTGGAAGTACACGAACGGATTGTGCTTGGCCGCGTACTGGTCGTTGCGCGCCGCCCTCTCGGTTTGGTCCACGGTGCCGATCGGCACGTGGCCGCAGGTGGCCGATTCGCGCGCCGGGTCGTTGCCCATGTCCTCCATGTACGCTTTCCACGTGAGCCGCTTGGCGGCCAACTGGTTGGCGATCGTCGCCACGTGCGCTGGATAGACGCACCCCTGCCCGATCGGCTGTCCATCCGGCGCCATACCGGTTTGTACGAACTCCACGTACCGGCCGCAGTCGCTCTGGGTGGCCTCATTGGGCGCGATGCCTGAGATCATCGAGATGTAGTTGTCCAGACTCACGTGCCCGGTGCCGTAGTACTGCCGGAGCAGCGCCCCCGCCCGCACCAGCGTGTGGGCCAGGTACGGCGCCGCGCTGCCCGCCCCGAACGTCGCGTCGTAGTTCTTGTTCTCCAGCACGATCACGAACACGTGCCGGATGGCAGGCGGCCGCGGCGGCGCGTGGAACCCGCTCGCTCCGGCCGGCGCAGCCATCAGCATCGTCATCCCAACGGCGGCGGCACGACGGCCGCGAACTGCGAATAGCGACATGACGTCAATCCTGGACATGAGGGTCGACCGCCGGCATCCGCCGGCGGCACTACGGAATGAAACCCAACTCCTTCTGTCGAGCCTTCACGGCGGCAATGAACCGCTGGGCATCCGCCTCGCCGAACGTATTGTCCGTCTTCTCCCCGTTCACGCTGGTGTCCTTGAACAGTACGTGTTCGCCCCCGCTCTTCCAGTCGAACACGAAATGGCCGTTCTCGAATCGCAGGTCGCGTAGGTCCTTGAGCGGGAATTCGGCGTGCGACCCGATCGCGCCGGCCACCGAATTCTTGACGAGGCCGGCGATGCTCCCGCCCAGCCCGGAGTCGCTGCTCTTGGACGAATCCAGGTGCTGCCGGATCTTCGCCACCATCTTCGGCGAGAGCCCCGCCGCGAGCTTGTCACCGATCAGCACCAGGTCCATCGTGCTGTCGCTGTTGTATATCCGGAGGTCGCCCGGGCCGAGCGTGTCGGGCAGCGTTTTGAGGTCGCTCACGTGCAGATGGTCGGTCGCGGACCCGAATCGCCCCCCCACCCAGTGCACCGCCAACGCCACGGCGACCACCACCAGCGCGAGCTGGATCCCGCGGCCCGCCCACTTTCTCGACGCAGATGCATCAGACATCGGAACCCCCGTAAGAACTCGTCACGTAATCTCGTACGGAAATTGGCCCGCGCGAGTTCCGCCGGCCGCTGCCGCGCACCACACGCCCCTGCTCACCGACGCCCCGCCACCGCATTCGCAAACGTCTCCGCCTGCCGGATGCGCGCCGTGTCCCCCATCATGCGGGCCGAACGCAGCAGCCGCGCCGCCAGCGCCGCCGACGGCGCCTCGTGCATGGACAGCGAATCTGCCAACCCCCACGCCTCCCCCGACCGCCCCTCGCCGAGCAGCGCGTCGATCCGCGTCAGGCAGGCGCCCGGGTTGTCCCTCGTGCACGACGCGCGGGCCACGCGTTCCGCTTCGGCCCAGTTGTCCACCAGAATGAGCGCCTTGGCGTAGCTCCCGCCAATGAACGGCGAGGGCACCAGTCCATACGCCACCGCGTAGTGGCGCACGGCCTCCGCCGCATGCCCGGCGTGCATCGCCGAGTCGCCCAGGTAGCTCTGCCCCTCGAACGACTCCGGATGCGCCTGGGCCAGTTGGGCGAGCAGCGTGTCCGTCGATCGCCACACCGGGGTGCGCGTCCACACCCGCGCGATGGCGAGTACGGTCACCAGCACTCCCACGGCCCATGCCGCACGGGCGCGCCGCCGCCCGAGCGCCACCAGCGGCACCGCGGCGAACGCCACCCCCACCGACGGCAGGTACAGCGTTCGCTCGGCCAGCAGCACGCCCACCGGCACGATCAGGTTCGACACCACGAACACCGAGGCCACGAACCACGCCACCGCCGCCGTCCACCAGGGGGCGCGATGCCGCAGCGCCGCCGCGCTCGCCAGCACCACGCCCCCCAACAGCAGGCTCGCGTACACCGCCGGCTCCCGCCACGACGCGGCCACCAGCACGTTGGGCCCGTAGTCCGCCACCAGATCGCGCGGCCATATTAGTAAACGCAGATATTCCGGCCACATCCGCACGGCCGTGGCCACGCGCACGGCCGGCGAGACCCCCAACAGCGCCGTCGCCGGCGTCGTGCCGGCCAGCACCCCGAGCACGGCGTAGCGGAGGCCCAGATACCCGCCGAACACCCCGGCCAGCAGCACGTACAGCGGCGCGTCGTTCCACACGGCGCGCCACAGCGGCACGCGGCGCTCGGGATCCAGAAAATCCACCACCACGAGCAGCAGCGGAAGCGCCACCGCCGTCTCCTTCACCAGCAGCGCGGCCAAAAAGCAGACCGCGATCCCCAGCCATCGCACGGTCGCCGGCCCCCGCCGCGCCAGGTGCACACGGCACGCCACGAGCACGAGCAGCGTCATCATCAGCTCGGCGTACCCCACGATCCCCGCCACCGCCTCGACGTGCACCGGATGGATGGCGAACAGCAGCCCCCCCACCGCCGCGGCCAGCACCGGCGCGCCCAGCCGCAGCATCAGCACCACCAACAGCGCGCTCACCGCGGCGTGGAGCAGCACGTTCACCAGGTGGAACCCCACCGGGCTCCCGTGCCACAGCGCCCACTCGAGCATGTAGCTCACGATCGTGAGCGGGCGGTAGAGCCCCACCTGGAACGGAAGATTCGGCCAGTACGCCGACACCCACGCATCGCCGAACGCCGCGAGATGGTGGACGTTCGGATTCTGCGCCACGATCACGCGGTCGTCGAGCGCGAACCCGTTGGCGAGCGCGTTGGCGTACACCGCGCAGGCCACCGCGGCCACGAGCCAGGGCGCGAGACGACGAAGCCGGGAGTCGGACGACAGAGTGATCGCAGCGAGGGTGACGGGAGCCGCCGGCCGCGCCCGTGGCGGCCAGCGAACCCAAAGGTGCCAATACATTCGTCGTCTGGCAATGCGGGCGCGGTATCGCGCGCCCCGACGCCCCCGCCCCCGTGCCGGATCAACGGCTTTCCGCGATCAGGCCCCGCCTGACGGCGTGAGGGAGAATGGTGCACTGTCCGCGACGGGCAATCCATGGCATGGTTCAACAGCCGCCCATCCGTGGGAACTTCGCCCCGATTCGCGGTTACTCACACGCAACCCAAGACACGCGGAGCGTCGTATGGCGCGGCAGGCATATGTTCTCGGGATCGCTCGGCAGTCCCTCCGCCGGTGCGTCGTACCGGCCCTTCTGCTTCTTGGAACGTCGCGCGTGCTGGCGGCGCAGACCCTGAGCGCCGACGACCCCCCAACGCGCGTGGCCCGCGTCAGCGATCTCGCCGGCACCGTCTCGCTGCAGGCGTCGGGCGACAGCGGCTGGAGCGTCGCAACGCTCAACTATTCCATGACCACCGGCGATCGCCTGTTCACCGACGCCGGTTCGCGCGCCGAACTCGAGGTCGGTCCGTTCAGCGCGCGCATTGCCGACAGCACCGACCTCACGATCACCAATCTCACCGACCACCTGGCGCAGCTCGGCGTCGCCCAGGGCACGCTGCGGTTGAGCGTGTACCGGCTGGCGGCCGACGATTCCGTGGAGATCGACACCCCGAACGGCGCCCTCATCGTTCGCGCGCCCGGGCACTACCGCGTGGTGGTGCCCACCAACGCCGACTACACGCTGCTCACCGTCGATGACGGAGCCGTTGACACCTACGGACCGGGCCTCGCGCAGACCGTGCGCGGACCCCAGACCGTGCGCCTCTCCGGCACCAACCCCATCGACATCGCCACCATACCGCCGCTCCGTAACAGCGATTTCGACTCGTGGAGCGCCGACCGTGACGCCCAGTTCGCCTCCGCGGATTGCGGACGGTACATGAGCGCCGACATCCCGGGATGCACCGACCTCCACCACTACGGCCGCTGGACCAACACCGCCGAGTACGGCATCGTGTGGTATCCGCCCCCGGGCATCCAGGGGTGGGCGCCGTACCGCTTCGGGCACTGGGTGTGGGTGGAGCCGTGGGGCTGGGTGTGGGTGGACGACGAGCCCTGGGGGTTCGCGCCGTTCCACTACGGACGGTGGGCACTGATCGGCGCCGCCTGGGCGTGGGTGCCCGGTCCCATTGCCGCCCCCTGCTACTCGCCCGCCCTGGTCGTGTTCGCGGGCGGCGGGGGAATCGGCGTCGGCATTCAGGCCTGGTTCCCGCTCGGCCCACGGGATCCGTACATCCCCTGGTACCACTACGGCCCCCGCTATCTGAGAAGGGTAAACTCGGCGAACGTGCGCGGGGTGCGCGACATCGACGTGTTCGTGCGCGTCACCGACGTCTCGCGCATCCGGTACGCCCATCGCGTCGACGGCTTCACCGCCGTCTCCAGCGAGAACTTCCGCGATGGACACCGCGTGGACGGGTCGGTCATGCGCGTGGGCGCCCCCGAGATCGACCGCGCGCAGGCGCAGTCGCATCCGGCCGTGATGCCCACCGGCCGGGCGGCCTCGGGTGGCGCGCCCGCGCCGCGGCCGCCGGCCGTGCGCCGACCGCCCATGATCCAGGGCGCACCCACCGTGCGCACTGCGCACCCGACTCCAACGCCGGCGCGCGGCGCCGAGCGGCGCCCGCCCATCACCAAGGCCGCGCCGCCGCCCGTCACCAGGGCGGCTCCCCCGCCGCCAGGGCGTGCAGCGCCTCCCTCCGCGGGCCAGACGCGGCGAGCGATTCCGCGGCCCATCATCACGAAACGCGCGCCGCCGCCCCCGAACCCGCCGTTCAACGACCGGGCCAAAGCCATGCAGGCCAATCCCGGGCGTCCGCTGAACCCGCAGCAGATGGAGAAGGTGAGGCAGGCCAAGCCGGCCAAGGCTTCGCCGGCAAAGGGGCCGCCCGGCAAGGGCGGGCCGCCGCCCAAGAAAAAGGGCGGCGGCGGTGGTGACAGGGACCCCGCCTACGTCGAGCCCGTCGCCGTGTAGCACCGAACCACGCGGGCCCCGAATCCGGTCTTGAACCGGTAGAGCCCGTGTTCGATGTGCCCCTGCTCCTCCGTGCCCACGGCCATGCCGCCAAAGTTCAACTCGCGTATGCCCTGCGAGGTCAGATACGCGATGAGGTGGCCGATCACGGCATATGCGGCGTCGCACTCGTAACCCTCCCGGCTCGTTCCGGCCAGGAGGTAGTAGGCCTGCTCGCCGAACATCATGACGCCGGCACCGGAGAGCGGGCGCCCATCCCGCAGCACGAACCAGAATCGGATGGCCCGCTGCGCGAGATAGGCACTCATCACGATGCGGTAGTCCTCCACCGCCCAGGCCCGGGCGCTCCGGTTTCCGTGTTCATATCGGCGGCCGTACGTCACGTCCTGGAGTTCACGAAGCGTCATGGCGCCCGCCAGCGACGTGTCCTCGATGAACTCCAGGCCGCCCCGCAACGCCTTGCGCGTCTTGCGCCGGTGACCGGCACCCATCCCCGCAATCGTCGCTTCGAAACACGCCTCGAGCGGTACGCGGAATTCGA
>DATLUQ010000039.1 GCA_035533015.1 Gemmatimonadaceae bacterium
ACGATGCCGTACTGATGCCGCGTGAAGGCATCGCTGCTCAGGAAGCCGGGCGCGTTCCAGTCGGTTCCGTAGAGTTCCGTCCCCACATCGAGCGAAAAGCCGTGCGAGAGCTGATGCACCACGCGGGCGTGCCCCTGCGCCAGATCATATCCGGCATTGGGCCGGAAGCCGTCGTCGTGCTCGTAGTGCACCCCGAACACACCGCCCCCCCGCTCCCCGTGGTCGAATCCGGTCATCACGGTCGCCCGCGCGCTCCCATACGAACCGGCGGTCGCGTCGATTTGCGTTCCCTGCATGCGGTCCAGCGTGAGCACGTTCACCACGCCACCCATCGCGAAGTTGCCAAACAGCGGATTCGTCGGCCCCTTCGTGACGTCGATGCTCCGGATGGCATCGGTGAAGATCTCGCTGAAGTCGTTGTACCCCTCGGAATGGCCGTTCACCGGCTCGTTCACCGGCACGCCGTCGATCCACAGCGCGAGATCGGTGGAGTGGTCGGAGCTGAACCCGCGCAGCGACGCATCCGATGCGAACCCGGGCCCCTGCCCCTGTTCCTGCACCTCGAGCCCCGCCGTCTGGCGCAGCAGGTCCCACGTGCTGTTCGACGGCGTCGCGCTGATCACCGACGGGCTGACCAGCGTGGTCGTGCTCGGCTGGCTGCGATCTACGGGCGCCGCCACGATGTTCACCGTGCTCAGACTCTGCGCGGCGTGCTTGGTCGAATCGGCACGAGCGGCGGAATCCGCCCCCTGGGTGCGCGACTGCTGGGCAGTTGATAGGCTCGGACTCGCCACCAAGGCGAGCACACATATCATGATGCGGCGCATGCCGTCTCCACACGAGTTGAACCGGACCCGCTCCCGGCCAATCCGGGCGCGGCGACGCCGCCATGCGGCGTCTGACGTTCAAGCGGTGTGGAGCGCTGGCGGCCCAATCGCGGGGGGGAGCACGAAGCGCGGCGCCGCCGGCACCGAAGCGACCGCAGGCAAGGGCGCGGTCCTGAAGATCGCCGACACGGCCACCACGGGTACGCCCACCGCGCTTGCCGGCAGCGTCGCCATCGCGCACCCGCAGCACAGACCGATACACGTGCAGTGCATGGGGCCCGGCGGCGTGGGCGCAGGTGCATCGGCCGGCGCGGACGCCACGTCGACGGTGGGCATCGACGTCCTGGCCATTCCCGGCATCGCGACACCCGTCGGAGCTCGCTTCGATATCTGCAACGCGCCGCGCATCGCGTCGTGCATTGGACACGCATCGATGCCACCCACGTCCGTGGCGAGAGCCGCGAACCAGAGGGCAAGCGGAAGCGCGACAATATGATACGGGCGACAACGACGACGCATGCCCCCAATGTAGCGTCGGCACTCTCCGTAGGGCGACTCGGCAAGCGCGTGCACTCGGCAAGTCCGACGCATCCGGAACCGCGCGGATCGCGCGTTTGCGGCATGATTTGCACCGAAACGCCTGATTCGACATGAATTTCTGATCGCGCAGCCATCGAAGCGTGGCTAACTTGAGTAGTCCGGATACGCCTCACCTTGGGGCAGCCTGCCGCCGGAACCTCTTGATCCCACATTCTATGGGTCCAGCAATGACGGCCGCCCCCAATACCGGCACCGCGCCCACGTCGGCGCCCGATACCCGAGCGAATCTCGCCTGGCGCGAGATGGTGACCCCGTTCGAAGCGCCGTCGCTCGTGCGCAGCATCTGGCAGGTCGCGAGCACGCTTGTCCCACTCGCTTTGGCGCTGTACCTGATGTATCGAAGCCTCGCGCTCCCCTACTGGGTGACGCTGCTGCTCGCCATTCCGACCGCTGGCCTCACCGTGCGCACGTTCACCATCATGCACGACTGCGCCCACGGCTCGCTGTTCGAACAGCGGTGGGCCAACGACGTCGTCGGATGGTTCACCGGCGTGCTCGCCCTCACGCCGTACGTTCAGTGGCGGCGCGACCACGTGCTCCACCATGCCTCGTCGGGCGATCTCAATCGCCGCGGCCACGGTGACGTGTGGACGCTCACCGTGCGCGAGTACCAGGCGCTCTCGCGCCTGGGCAAGCTCCGCTACCGGTTGTTCCGCCATCCGCTGGTGCTGTTCGGACTCGGGCCGCTCCAACTCGCGTTGGGCCAGCGCTGGCGCTCGCGGAGCACAGCCACGGGCAAGAAAGAGCAGGCCAGCGTCCGCGAAACCGACCTCGCGCTCGTCGCGCTCGTCTTCGGCTTCTCGGCGCTCATTGGCCCGCTGGCCGTGGTCGAGATCTACGTGCCCGTGTTCATGATCGCCGGCGCGGCCGGCATCTGGCTGTTCTACGTGCAGCATCAGTTCGAAGACACGTACTGGGCCGAGCACAAGGACTGGGACTACGTCACCGCGTCCATTCGCGGCAGTTCGTACTACAAGCTTCCGGCCGTGCTCAACTGGTTCACCTGCAACATCGGGCTGCACCACGTGCACCATCTGAGTCCGCGCATTCCGAATTACCGGCTCCACGAGTGCCACGCTGCCAACGAGCGGCTCCAGGAGGCCACCACGATCGGCATCCTCGAGAGCCGCAAGAGCGTTCGGCTCACATTGTGGGACGAGGATGCGCACCGGCTGGTGGGATGGGACGCCCTGCGGCGCGGCGCTCCAGTCGCCGGGACGTAGCCGGCCCGGGAACCCGCGACGTACATTGGGGCGTCTACCACCCCCGTTGCGCATGCCATTCTCCGCTCTCGAAACTCCGGTGCCGCTGGTGGATCTCGGGCGGCTCGCGCGCAACCTCGACCGCGCCGCCGGCTACGCGCGCGAACACGGCCTGGCCCTGCGCCCGCACGTGAAGACGCACAAATCGCCGTTCGTCGCCGCCGAACAGTTGCAGCGCGGCGCCTCGGGATTGACGTGCGCGACGCCGTTCGAGGCCGAGGTGATGTCCAGCGTGTGCGACGACGTGCTCGTCGCCTACCCGCCAGTGGGGGCGCCCCGGGCGCGGCGGATCGCCGCGCTTCCCCCGGGGATCAACGTCACCGTGGCGCTCGATTCGGTGCGCGCCCTCGATGATCTTCACGCCGCGGCCAAGATGGCCGACCGCCCGATCGGCGTGCTCGTGGAACTCGATCTCGGTATGCATCGCGTGGGCGTGGCCGATGTCGCGGACGCCGTCGAACTGGCGCGCGCCGTCCGCGCGCGCCCGCCCCTGCAATGGAAGGGCATCGCGTTCTACCCCGGCCACATCCGGCAATCCGTGGCCACGCAGGACGATGCGATCGGGCAACTGAACGATGCGCTCGGCCTCGCGCTGGCGGTGTTCCGCACGGCCCGCTTCGATCCGGCAATCGTGAGCGGTGGTTCGACGCCCACCCTCTGGCGCACGCACGAGCTGCGAGGCCTCACCGAATTCCGGCCGGGGACCTACGTCTACAACGATCGCACGACCGCGGCCATCGGCGCATGCGCCGTCCAGGACTGTGCACTCACCGTGCTTGCGACCGTGGTGAGCACGGCCGTCCCCGGCCAGGCCGTGGTCGACGCCGGCAGCAAAGCGCTCGGCCGCGAACTCATGCGCGGCGCCGACGGCTTAGGATTCGGCGCGCTTCTCGAGCACCCGTCGGTCGTCGTGAGATCCATGTCGGAGGAACACGGTATCCTGGACCTGAACGCCACGGACTGGCGCCCCGAAGTCGGCGACATGGTACGGATCATCCCGAACCACGTCTGCATCGTGACCCACCTGCACGACCTCGTGTATGGCGTGCGAGATTACGCCGTCGAAACCAGTTGGCAAGTTGCTGCTCGCGGACGCGGATACGACCCCATAACCCAGACCGGTCGGTCGTCCTAGCTTCTCTTTCAACTGTCCTACCCTCCAACGCTCCCAGCCTCGTACTCCCAATGCGCCGCACCCTCGCCGCCATCGCCATCGTCTCCGCTGCCGTGCTCGTTCTCCCGCAGCTGCTTTCCGCCTGGAACGCCACCGGCCACCGCACCATCGCCGACATCGCCTGGGAACACATGACCCCCACGGCACGCGCACGCGCCGTGGAGCTGCTCATGCACGGACCGCCGCTCGCCGACCTCGCCTCGCTCCGCCCGTCCACTGGCACCGATCCCGAGCGCGATCGCGCGTTGTTCATGAATGCCGCCACCTGGCCCGATCTGATTCGTGACCGGAACATGCCCTGGTACGCGTACAACCACCCCACGTGGCACTACGCCGATTTCTACTGGGACGTGGAGAACGGCCAGCCGCACGACATTCCCGGCACCGGCCCTGACTCGTCGAACGCCGGCGAGCGCATCATCGCGTTCCGCAACGCACTGAGCGATCCGACCGTACCCGACACGACCAAGGCCGTGGATCTCGCGTGGATTCTCCATCTCGTGGGCGACATCCATCAGCCGCTACATGCGAGTTCCCGCGTCACACCGCAGAATCCATTGCCGTCCGGCGACAAGGGCGGCAACGACTTCGTCCTCAGCGATCCGCGCCACCGCTTGCACGGCTTTTGGGACAACATCCTCGACGAGTCCATTGCCCGTGCGCCCGGCGAAGATTCCACCGCCTATGCCTCCCGCCTTGCTGCCACGATCGAGCAGATGCACCCGCTATCGGCCCTACGGGTTCAGGCCGACTCGCTCGACGTCGCCACCTGGGAACACGAGAGCCTGGTGATCGCGCAACGCGACGCATACAGCGGAATCACGCCGGGCACTGCGCCGTCTGCCGCGTACCAGGCCGCCGCGCTCGCCGTATCCGAAGCCCGCATCGCGCTGGCCGGCTACCGGCTGGCGGCGCTGCTCAACGCGGCGCTGAGGTAGCACTCGCCGGTCACGCCGGGGGAGCGCCACCCGGCGTGGCCGCTCCCGCTTCCCGCCGGTACCGCTCCCACTCGTCTCGCTCGATCCGCCGCGCGGGCACTCCGCCCCACCGCTCACGCGGCCCCACACGCGTGCCCGGCAGCAACACGGAATGCGCCAGCACCGTCGCGCCTTCGCCGACTTCGACATCGCCCATCACCGTCGCCTTCTCGCCGATCGTCGCCCGACTGCCGATCGTCACCGGCGCGATCACCAGGCGTCCCGCGCCGCCATAGTGGCAGAAGATCTGCGCGCTCCCACCGATCGACACGTCATCGCCGAGCGTGATCATGGAGACGTCGGTGAGATACTCCGTCGTGATGCGCGGCCGCGTCCCCATCCGCATCCCCATCGCCCGCAGGAACCACACGCCAAACGGCGTCAACGTCACGAAGGGCAGAAAGGTCAAGCGCACCAGGTAGAACAATCCGTTGTGCAGGTACCACGGCACCGCAGCAACCGTGAAGTAGCCGCCGTCGAACCGCTTGAGCCGCGTCGGCAGCACGAGATTGAACACCGGCACCACGACGAGCAGCGCGAACCCCCACAGGAACATCGACGCGCCACTCGCTACCCCGAGCACGGGCCACCGCACCCAACTATTCCAGCGCCAGACCGCCGGCCCCACTCGGCTCATGATCCAGAGCGAAGGCACGAGCGCCAGCCCCAGCGCCGTCGCCGCGATCGCGTAGATCGCCACCACGGCCAACGCGTAGCTCAAGCCGTTGA
The DNA here is from genome assembly GCA_035533015.1 of Gemmatimonadaceae bacterium. Lineage (NCBI taxonomy): Bacteria > Pseudomonadati > Gemmatimonadota > Gemmatimonadia > Gemmatimonadales > Gemmatimonadaceae > Gemmatimonadaceae bacterium. The sequence continues at coordinate 5,570 of DATLUQ010000039.1, forward strand.
ACCGGCGCACGAACCGGTCCACCGCTCCCGTTGCGGGGGGATTGTCCGCCGGATCGAAGAATCGCATGGCGGCGTGCCTATGCCCCTTCGCGTGCTTCTCTTGCCCCGAAGTACAGCCCGCCGCCCGAGATCACCAACATGATCACGAACATGAAGAACCCATACACGCACGCCGGATAGCCGAGCAGCGTGCCAGGGGCTCCGGGGGACGGACAACTCAAGGCACCTGTCTTGCCGAGCAATTCCTGGTAGCTCAGCGTGCCCGAGAACGCAGTGCCCAGCACGCTCAGCGCAAACACGAACTGCAACGCCCGTTTGATCACCATGCCGCACCTCCGCGGTCAGACGCCCGGAACGCGTACCGGCGGGTGGCCGCAACGCGACGTCTGTTTGCAAGTTCGCCGGCAGGCGCCCACCCGCAGCCGGGGAATGCATTGGGGGTGCGTAAGGAACACCCGCACACCCGGCTCTGCCCGTCCGCACGTCACTTGGGGGTTCTGCGGACTGTAGCGGTAACCGGTGTGTGCGACCTTCTGATGTGTCGGTACATCCCACGCCCATCCTCGATGTGAGGCCCCCATGCGCGCACGCGATCTCATGACCCCGACGCCAACGGTGATCACCGCTGACGACCCGATTCCCAAGACGGCCGAAGTCATGCGAAACCTGGACGTCGGCATGCTGCCGGTGGTCGATGATCTCGTGGGCCGCCACCTGATCGGCGTGATCACCGATCGCGATATCGTCGTGCGCTGCCTGGCCGACCAGAGTCTGATCCAGTGCCAGGTGCGCAATCACATGACGACGGCGCCTCTGGCGTACGTGCGCGAGACGGCAGAGCTCGCGGACATCGCCACCAAGATGGAGCGCTACCAGGTGCGGCGGGTGCCCGTCGTCGATGCGGACATGCGCGTGATCGGCATCGTAACGCAGGCCGACCTGGCACGCCGCGTCGGCCCGGAGAATCCGGCACTGGTCGAAGAAGTCATCGAACGCATTTCCAGCCCCGGCGTGCTCGTGCACTGAGACACCCCGGAAGGACGACCCGAAGGCACACGACAGGCCGCCCCGACGCGGCCGGGAGAACCCCATGAAGACCGACATGCAGCTCCAGCGCGATGTGATCGAAGAGATGGCTTGGCAGCCCAACATCAGCGATGCCGAGATCGCCGTGGGCGCCAAGAACGGTGTCGTGACGCTTTCCGGATTCGTCAACACATATGCTCAGAAATACGGCGCGGTGCGCGCGGCCGAAAAGGTGCGCGGCGTGCACGCTGTAGCCGACGACCTCAAAGTCCGGCTGCCACAGTCGCTGATGCGCTCCGACACCGACATCGCGCACGCAGCCGTGTCGGCGCTCAAATGGGACGTCGAGGTCCCCGACACGCGCATCAAGGCGCTGGTCGACGACGGGTGGGTATCGCTCGATGGCACCGTGGATTGGCAGTTTCAGCGGCTGGCCGCAGAGCGGGCCGTGCGCCATCTGTCGGGCGTGAAGGGGGTGATCAACCGGATCACCGTGCAGCAGCCCAAGGTGTCGGCGTACGAGGTGAATCTCCGCATCCAGGAAGCGCTCAAACGCAGCGCCGCGGTGGACGCCGACAAGATCTCGATCGAGGCCAAGGACGGGAAAGTCGTGCTCCGCGGCACCGTGCGGTCATGGTCGGAGCGCGAGGACGCCGAGCGCGCTGCCTGGGCGGCCCCCGGAGTGACCGAGGTCGACGACGAGATCGCCGTGGCCTTCTGAACCGGAGACGCCGCCGATGACACCGCGATTCCGTGACCGCCGCGAAGCGGGACAGCGCCTGGCCGAATTGATGCAGCCGTATGCGCTGGAGCCCGGTCTGATCGTGCTCGGCCTGCCCCGCGGCGGAGTGCCCGTGGCCTACGAAGTCGCCGCATCGCTGGATGCGCCATTGGACGTGTTCGTCGTCCGTAAGTTGGGCGTGCCCGGCCACGAGGAATATGCGATGGGCGCGATCGCCAGCGGCGGCATCCGCGTCCTCAACCAGGACGTGATTCGCGAGTTGCAGATTCCGCTCCCCGCCGTCGAAGCGGTGGAGCGGGCCGAACGGGCCGAACTGGCGCGGCGCGAGCAGGCGTATCGCGACGCCCGGCCGGCTCCGGTGCTGCGCGACCGCACCGTCGTACTCGTCGACGACGGGCTGGCCACCGGCTCGACGATGCTCGCCGCGATCGCCGCCGCGCGCACGCAGCAACCGCGCCAGGTCATCGTCGCCGTGCCCGTCGCGTCCCCCGACGCCTGCGCCGCCGTTCGGCGGGAAGCCGATGCTTGCGTGTGTGTGTCCACGCCCGACCCATTCTACGGCGTCGGGCTCTGGTACCTGAACTTCAATCAGACAACCGACGACGAGGTGCAGCGGTTGCTGGCGGACCGCGCCGCGCCCGATTCGACGGTCGTCCATCCCTGATGGAATCGTGAGGAGCGGGCCATGCCAACCGTTGCACGCGCCACCCTGCCGCAAGTCGTCGCCGACGCGGCGTATCCGCTCACCGGCGGGCCCGAAGACTTCGATCCGCTGCTCGCACGCATCGGCGACGCGCCGGTCGTGCTGATCGGCGAGGCCTCGCACGGCACGCACGAGTTCTACCGCATCCGGGCCGAGATCACCAAGCGATTGATCGCCGAGCGCGGGTTCTCGGCGGTGGCCGTGGAGGCCGACTGGCCCGACGCCTACCGCGTGAACCGCTACGTGCGTGGCGGGGGCGACGACGGAGACGCCACCGAAGCGCTGAGCGGGTTCGTGCGCTTCCCGCAGTGGATGTGGCGCAACGCCGATGTACTCGATTTCGTCGGCTGGCTGCGCGCCTTCAACGAAACCCGTCCGGAGCCCGACCGCCGGGTCGGGTTCTACGGCCTGGACCTGTACAGCCTGCACGCGTCGATAGACGCCGTGCTCCAGTACCTGCGCAAGATCGATCCCGAAGCTGCCGAGGTGGCGCGCGAACGTTACGCCTGCTTCGACCAATTCGGCTCCGACCCGCAGACCTACGGCTACGCCACGACGGCCGGGCTTGCCCCGTCGTGCGAGGCCGAGGTGATCGCGCAACTCGTCGAGCTGCGGCGGTCGGCCGGCGACTACGCGCGCCGCGACGGACGCCTCGCCGCCGATGATCTGTTCTTCGCCGAGCAGAACGCGCGCCTCGTGGCCAACGCCGAACAGTACTACCGTGCCATGTTCGGCAGCCGCGTCTCGAGCTGGAACCTGCGCGACCTGCACATGGCGGACACGCTCGACTCCCTCGTGGCGTTCCTGCGCCCACGCGTGCGGGTCCCGAAGATCATCGTGTGGGCCCACAACTCGCACCTCGGCGACGCGCGCGCCACCGAACTCGGTCGTTCCGGCGAATTGAACCTTGGCCAGCTCGCGCGCCAGCGCCACGCGCACGACGCCGTCCTCGTCGGGTTCAGTACGTATGAGGGAACGGTCACCGCGGCCACGGACTGGGACGCACCGGCCGAACGCAAGATCGTGCGGCCGGGACTGCGGGGAAGCTACGAAGAGACGTTTCACGACACGGAGATGCCCAACTTCCTCCTCTTGCCGTCGCGCACCGAGGATCTTCGCGCCGCGCTCGACCACCCGCGTCTGCAACGCGCCATCGGCGTGATCTACCGCCCGCTCAGCGAACGGCAGAGCCATTACTTCCACACGCACCTTCCACGCCAGTTCGATGCCGTATTGCACTATGACCGCACGCGTGCCGTGGAACCGCTCGAGCGCACTGCGATGTGGGAGCGCGGGGAGATGCCCGAGACGTATCCGACGTCGCTCTGACGTTCGGCACCGCCCCTTGAGTACTGGCAACGGAGAGATCGGAATTCGCAGTTGACAGTCGTCAGTGGTCGTCGTTCAAGAGGGAGTCCATATGAATACCGAAAATGCAGCCACTGTCCGCGACAGCCGGGTCCGCCTGCCCCTCGGCCCGGTGACCCTCGACGGCGATCTGTCCATTCCCGACGGCGCGACGGGTCTCGTGCTGTTCGCGCACGGCAGCGGGAGCAGCCGCCTCAGCCCGCGCAACGTGCAGGTCGCCCGCGGCCTGCAGGCCGCCGGCCTCGCTACTCTGCTGTTCGATCTGCTTACGGTGGACGAGGGCGCCGAGGATGCGTTCACCGGCCGCCTGCGCTTCGACATCGATCTGCTGGCCCAGCGCCTGATCGGGGTTACCGACCTCATGCTCGACGGGTTCGCCGGCCAGGCCTGGCGCCTGGGCTATTTCGGAGCAAGCACCGGCGCCGCCGCAGCGCTCATCGCCGCTGCGCATCGACCCGACGGCGTTCAGGCCGTGGTATCGCGCGGCGGACGTCCGGATCTGGCGGGGAGCGCGCTCGCCGGCGTGAACGCGCCGACGTTGCTCATCGTCGGTGAGTTCGATCGCGTGGTGATCGAACTCAATCAGGACGCCTACGAGCGGCTCTGGTGCGTGAAGAAGCTCGTGATCGTGCCACGCGCCACGCATCTGTTCGAGGAGCCCGGCGCGCTCGACGAGGTCACCCGCCTCGCCAGCGACTGGTTCGAGCATCACCTGATGCAGGCGCGCGCAGATCGCGAGGGCGCGGCATCGTAGGCGTAGGGCAGCGCCGCACCAGCCGACTCCAAGCTGCGAACGGGGCCCGCGTCACGCGGTGAAGCGGGCCCCCGCCCCCTGGACCCGGTCGGGAAACGTGAGGATTCTGCCCAAAGCGTGACGAAATGGCGGGGCCGCGGGGCCGCGATGGTAGCGTTGCCGCATGTGACCCCATATATATTGATCCATGACCAGGCCCATCGCTGAGACCGGTCCGCAAGCGACGACACCCGCCCCAGAGCCCCCCGTGCAACAGCCGGCGGCGGGAGACAAGGCGATCTATGCGCCGCCCAAGCTCAAGACGTTCGGAACAATCGCCGAGATCACCGCCACCGTGGGTCGTCACGGCAGACGGGACGGCAGGCGGAGCAACCGGCGGACCGGGTACTGATCACCCTCCGCGCGCCAGCCGGACGGCCGCCATCACGACGATCAACCCCAGAATCGCATTCGCACGCGCGAGCAGGGCGGCCTGCCGCCGCAGTCGCGCCGCCTCGGCCGACCCCGGCGTGGCACGGCCCGCCCAAGGGCCCACCAGAAAATCGTGAACGAAGCTCACCACCAGCATGGCCGCCACGCCTGCGAGCTTGAGCGCGAACGTGTGCCCTTGCCCTGTACGCCAGAACGCCCCGCTGCCGAGTAGGCCGTCCCATTGTAGCCAGTGGCGGTAATGCAGGTTGATCACGCCGGTCACGAGCAGCACGCCGATCGCCCACCAGCCCGCCGTGCGGAAGCGCACCCCCAGTTCCTGGAAGAGTCGCTGGCGCAGGGCCGGCGGCTCGACAGCCCGTAGCGCCGGTGCGCCGACCACGGCGAGGAAGAACATGCCGCCCAGCCACAGCATGGCGGCGAGTACGTGAATGGTCACGTTGACGAAGTAGAGTACCGGCATGCGTGAAAGATGCGCCTTGCCGCATGGCGGCGGAACCGCGATCCGGCCTTGCACATCCGCCGGGCCGCAGCCCCCTTGCCAGATTCAAACACTCGTTTTATACATCTGTTTGAACCCTGGAAGCCGCTTCGCCACTGGCGAGTCGCCGGCTCGGAGTACCTCGCATGAACCGGAAGACGTTCTTCATCGGCGCCGGTATCGTCGTCGCGGGCGGCGCGGTCGCCGCCTACTTCGCGCTGCGCCCCCCAACAACGCTCACGCTCACCGGGATCGTCACCACCAACGACGTCATCGTGAGCCCGCAGATCGCCGGCCAGCTCACGCGTCTGCTCGTCACCGAGGGGGACTCCGTCCAACCGAATCAACTCCTGGCAGTGCTCTCGCCCAGCGAGTTGCAGGCCGACCGCACCTTCTACACCCGCAGCGCCCAGGCCCTGACCTCGCAAGTGCAGGCGGGCGTGTCGGACCTCAAGTTCGAGGAAACGCAGGCCACCGAACAGCTCCGTCAGGCGCGCGCCACGCTCGCGGCCGCTCGCTTCCAGGCCACCGAAGACTCGGCCACGATGATCAACGTCAAGCGCGTGCTCGATCGGTACGAGGCGCTCTTCGCGACTGGCGGCGTGGCCCCCCAGCAGCTCGACTCGGCGCGCACGGCGTACACCGTCGCCTCGTCGCGTTTCGATGGGTCCTCGCGGCAGGTGGAGGCGCAGCAGGCTGCCGTCGCGCTCGCGCAGGCCGCGGAAGACCAGGTCGCGGCCCGGCGGAGCAGCCTCCAGTCGACGCGCCAGCAGCAGGCCGCTGCCGTGGCGCAGACCACGAAGGCCGACGTCCGGCTGAGCTATGCCGAGATCCGCGCCCCGATGGCCGGCATCATCGACGTCCGCGCGGCGCAGGTGGGCGAGTTCGTCAACGCCGGCCAGGCCATCGTCACGCTGATCAATCCCGACAGCCTGTGGGTGCGCGCCGACGTCGAGGAAACCTATATCGACCGCGTGCGGCTCGGGGACACGCTCACCGTGCGCTTCCCGTCGGGCCAGGAACGGCCGGGCGTGGTGTTCTACCGCGGCGTGGACGCCGACTACGCCACCCAGCGCGACGTGAGCCAGACCAAGCGCGACATCAAGACGTTCGAAATCCGGCTGCGCGTGGACAACCGCGATCGCCGGCTGGCCGACGGGATGACGGCCTACGTCACGCTCCCCCTCGGCCGCGCGAAATGAAGGTCGCGATCGACGTCCGCGATATCACCAAGCGGTTCGGAGACTTCACCGCGGTCGACCACATTTCGTTCGCGGTGGACGAACGCGAGGTGTTCGGGCTGCTGGGCCCGAACGGCGCCGGCAAGTCCACCCTCATCCGCATGATGACGACGCTGCTGCAGCCCACGTCGGGCACGGCGATCGTGGGCGGATACGACATCACCGAGCAGCAGGACGACGTGCGGCGTTCGATCGGCGTCATTCCGCAGGCGATGACCAGCGATCTCGAACTCAGCGCCGCCGAGAACCTGCTCATCTTCGCCAAGCTGTACAGCGTGCCGCGCGAGAAGCGCAGGCGGCTCATCGCCGACCTGCTGGAGGCGGTCGAACTCACCCAGTGGGCCGACGCGCCGGTGAAGAACCTGTCGGGTGGCATGCGCCGGCGGGTGGAGATCGCCCGCGGACTCGTGCACGAGCCGAGCATCCTGTTCCTCGACGAGCCCACGACGGGACTCGACCCGGTGTCGCGCGTGTCGGTGTGGGAGATGTTGCGCAAGATCAAGGCCGAGCGTGACCTCACCGTGCTGCTCACCACCCACTACATGGACGAGGCCGACAAGCTGTGCGAGCGCGTCGCGATCGTCGATCACGGAAAGCTCATGGCCCTCGATTCGCCGATGAAGCTCAAGGCCGCCATTCCGGGGGAGAACACGCTCGAGGTGAGCTTCGCCGGGGCGCCCGCCGACTGGGGCGACCAACTCCGGGCCCTCCCGGGGGTGGACCACGTCGACGCCAAGCCGCCGGTGTTCCGCCTCACGTCGAACGCCGGGCCGGCGACCACCACCGCGATGCTCGCCGCGGCCACCGCGGCGGGCGTGGAGGTCAAGTCGCTGGCCGTCGAGAGCACGTCGCTCGACGACGTGTTCGTGCACTACACCGGCCACCAGCTGCGGGACGCGCTCCAGGAACAGCCGATGAGCGAGCGCCGCAGCATGGTCCGGAAGGGCCGGTAGCATGCAACGCGCCTGGGCCATCATCGAACGCGACCTGCGCCGGTTCCGCAGGAGCCCGATGCTCATCGTCATGTCGTTGTTCATGCCGGTGGTGCAGCTCGTCGTGCTGGGGCATGCCATCGGCGGCAACATCAAGCATCTCAAGGTCGCCCTGGTTGACCAGGACGGCGGCGTCCCTGCCGTGCGACTGCACGCGATGGCCAACGCGGTCACCGCGAACGCGGCCGTCTTCTCCATGGTGCCGTTCACCGACCGCGGCCAGGCCGTGACCGCGCTGCGGAACGGGAAGGTGGACGGGGTGCTGACCATCCCGCCCGACTTCTCCCGGCGCGTGCTGGCCGGCGACGATCCGCGCGTCGCGCTGATTGAAGACAACACCGACGCGTTCACCAGCGCCACGCTGGCCGGCGAGTTCTCCGGCATCCTCGGCGCCTACAACGCGCCGCCGCCCACCAGCAACCGGATTTCGCAGCAGGCCACGCTCGAGACGGTGGAGCTGTATCCGTACGTGCCGTACATCCAGTACCTGCTGCCCGGCACGATCGTCATGTCGATCTTCATGATGGTCATGATCGGCGGCGGCATCATCTTCATCGACGACAAGGCGCGGGGACTGCACGAAGGGTACCTCGTCACCCCGATCACGCGCCTCGAACTCATCATCGGGTTCAACGTGTCGGGCGCGATCAAGGCGATGCTGTCGGGCACGGTGCTCATGCTCATCGGCTCGGTGATCGCCGGGATCCCGAATCCGCTCGACCCGATGCGCCTGATGCGCCTGTTCGTCGTCATCGCGGTCTCGGCCGTCGCGCTCGTCAGCCTGATGTTCCTGTTCATGGTGCGCATGGAAGACCCGCTGCTGCCGCGGGCGCTGTTCGGCGTGCTCAACACGCTGCTCTGGTTCCCCAGCGGCGCCATCTACCCGACGGCGGCGTTTCCGGGGTGGATGCGGGCGATCGCCATCGTCGATCCGTTCACGTACGCTGTGAACGCCCTGCAAAGCCTGATCCTCAAGAACACCGGGTTCGCCGCGATCTGGCCCGATCTCGTGGTCCTGCTCGCCTTCTCGGCGGTCACGATGGGCGCCGCGACCTTGCTGTTCAAGCGAACCTTGTGATGAAACGGCCGCCCCGGGCACCGGCCAAGTCCCGCATGGCCCGCAGTGTGCCGGGCGCCGCCGCCGCGCACGCCGCGAGCGTCCGCGACGTCGCCACGCGCGAGCGGCTCGTGCAGGCGGCCGCGGCGCGGTTCGCCGAACACGGGTTCAACAACGTCAGCGTGCGCGACATCTGCCGCGACGCGGGCGCCAACGTGGCCGCCGTCAACTATCACTTCGGCGACAAGCTGGGGCTCTATCGCGAGGTCGTGAGCGAAGCCATCGCCGCAATGACCGCGACGAGCGGGTCGGCGATGATGGCACCCGATGACGCCCCTCCCGAAGCGCGGATCCGCCACTACGTGCGCGTGTATCTCCCCCGGATTGCGGGGCGCGACGCCACGGCCGGCGACGCCCGCGTGGGGTGGATCCACAAGCTCATGCGGCACGAGAGTTCCGAGCCCACGCCGTTGGCTCCCTGGATCGCCGAGCAGGCCATCCTGCCGCGGGTGGAGTATCTGAGTCGCGTAGTCGCCGAGCTCCTCGCCTGCGACGTCGCCGATCCGCGCGTGCGCCGCTGCGTGATCAGCATCCAGGCGCAGTGCCTGTTCTACGCGCCCGACAAGTTTCGCGACGCGGCGTTTCCGGGATGGCCGCCCAGCGGCGCCGAGCTGGCTGCCGCTGCGGAGCACATCGTCGAGTTCTCGCTGGCCGGTATCGGGCGGATCGCCGACCACCCGTAGCGCACGCGGCGGCCGGCGATCCGCACTGGCCCGGCCTATTGAATGCCGAGGTGCAGCTTGAGGAACGCCACGGTGCGCGGCCAGGCGTCCTTGGCCGCCTCGAGGTTGGCCTGCTCCTGCTCCGGGTTCCGCTGCGGCTGGACCGGATCGTCCTGCGCCCGCATGAAGCCGTGGATCGCGCCCGGATAGTTGCGGCCGAAATAGTCCTTGCCCATCGCGTGCATCGCCGAGTCCACGGCCGGCATCGCGGCACCGATCCGTGCGTCCTTGGCGCCGCTCAGCAGCATGACCGGCACCCGGATCTTGGCCAGCGAATCGGCATTCGGCACCGCGCCGTTCATGTACGGAAGCCCATAGTACGCGACCCCGCCGGAAAATCCCGGGATCCCCTCGTTGGTCGCGTACTGCCACGTCGTCGCGCCGCCCCAGCAGAATCCGATCACCGCGTACTTGGGCTCGGCCGACGGCAGCGACATCGCGTACCGGGCCGCCGCCGTGACCCCCATATTCTTCTCGGCGTTGCTCACACCCCGGATGAGCTTCACAGCGGAATCGGCCTTGAGTTCGTCTGCCGAAGGGCCGCCCCGCGCACGCGAGAGAAGATCGGGCGCAATCGCAATGAATCCCTCCGCCGCTGCCTGGTCGGCCACCGCGCGCACCCAGGTGGAGAGGCCGAAGATTTCGTGCACGACCACGACCACCGGGGAGTGCGCGCGCGCGGTGACCGGATACACCACCCACGCCATGAGCGAGTCCTGGGAGCCCGGCTCCCAGGCGATCTTGACCCATTCGGCGTGCCGCGGGCTCGCGTCGATGCGCGCTGCTGCGGCGTTGGCGCTCGCCGGGAGGCCCGGGTGGCCCTGCCGACCGCCGCGCGTGGCACCCGGGTTCACCACTGGCGCGGCCATCTCGGCAGCCGACATCATCGCCATGTGGTTGTCGCCCGCCGCCGGCGACGCCGATTGAAGCGGTGACGCGGAATTCGGCACCCGGTGTTGGAGGGTGCAGGCCGAGAGAGCGAGGGCGGCGAAGGCCGCCATGCGGCAAGGGCGGGATGCGAACATGAGGCATTCCTGGAAAGGCGGTCTGGCAATGCTACTGCGCACGCGATGATTTCGGAAGCTGATCCCTGTCGTTTGGCGAAGCGGCCCTGCAAAAGGGTCAGGCCCGATCAGAATATCAGCCCGAAGCTGACGGGCACGATCCGCGTTCCCGTCTGCGTCATCGTGTGGACACGCGCCTCGACGTAGGCCGAGACGTTGCCCACCGGGAAGCGGATGCCACCACCGACGTTCCACCCCGTGAGCGCCCGATCCCGCAGATCGAACCCCACGACGCCGCCCGGCGTGGGGCCCGACTCTGTCGGCAGATGAACGGTATAGAACCCGTATCCCCCAATCGCGTACAGAGTGGCCGGCGCCCGGCGTCGGCGCGCGTGCCGCGGCAGCAGCCGGGAGTAGGTGAGGTTGAGCGTGAGCCCGGAAACCCATGACTGGCGCCCGCATCCCGCGGCACCCGTGCAGACCACGATGTAGTTGTGCTTGCCGTTGAACGCGTCGTACAGACCTTCGACGCGGAACCCCAACGATGACGCGCTCGGCGTAACGCCGATGCCGGCCGTCAGGTTGTAACCGACGGGGTTGCGGTTGGCCAGGTCGCCGGTGGGAAACGTCGGACCGATGCCGAGGTTGAACTCGGGGCCGGACCGTTGAGCGGCAGCCAGGCCGGGAACGGCAACGAAGGCGGCCGCGAGCACGAGCGAGTGGAAGTGTCGCATCATCATTGATCTCTGAATACAGTGGTCGGTCGTGAGACCCCCGGTAGCGAGGGACGTTCCTCTCGTGGGTGAGCCCCCGGGCGCCGGCGGTTCCTCTCACTCGCTAGTCAAGGCCTCCGTGGGACTGATCGCCGCCGCCTGTCGAGCGGGCGTCCAGGCCGCGATTCCAGCCACGGCGAGGATGATTCCGACCGCCCCGACCAGCGACCCCGGATCGACGGGGCGTACGCCGAACACCAGATTGCCGAGCAGTCGCGAGAATCCCAGAAACAGCACGAGGCCTGCGAGCGCTCCGGCGGCGGCGATGTGCTGCGCGCGCCGGAGGATCATGCGCGTTGCTCGCGACGGCATCAGTCCCAGCGCGATGCGCACGGCGATCTCCCGCCGCCGCAAGCTCACGACGTACGCGATCACCCCATAGATCCCGACGAGGCTCAACGCCAACGTCGCGATGGCGCCCACCGCGAGCACGAGCAGTGCGAAGCTCATGCGACCTCCGGCATCCGCCACCGTCCCGGCGAGCGGCCGCGGATTGTAGATCGGAAGCGACGGGTCGATCTGCCGGATCACGCCTTGAAGCGTTTTCGCCGAGACCGGACTGTCGGCGCGCGTCCGCACCACGAACCCCATCGCACCGCTGCCCATCCAGGTGTCCACGGAATCGGTGGCCGACGTTTCGGGGAAGTAGATGTTGGTGGTCGGCCCCGCCGTGAGCGACGTGTCGCGGACGCCGCCTACCACGCCCACGATCGTGAACCACGGGCCCTGCGGGAGGACGCGGATCCGGCGCCCCAGCGCCTCGCGTCCCGACGCATCGTGCCAGTAGTGCAGGGCGAAACCCTGGCTCACCACCACGGTGTTCCGTCCGTCGGTGCCGTCTGCCGGCTTGAAGCTCCGGCCCGCCAATAGAGGAATCTGCATCGTCTGGAAATACGCATCGGTCGCGGCGACCGTGTTGTAGGCGGGTGGGAATCCATCGTTGGGAACTGGCACGCCGTCCACCCAGACGAGCCGTGCGCCCGTGCCATCGATCTCGAGCGGCAGCTTGGACGCGGCGCCGACCGAAACGACGCCGGGTAGTTCGCCGATCCGCCGGACGGCCTCTCGAAAAAAGGCAGCGGCTCTGGCGGGCGTAGGGTAGGCGATTGCCGGAGTCGCCGTCCAGAAGGTCATCACGTTCGCCGCATTGAAGCCTGGGCGCACTGCCGCGAGTTGGCGCAGGCTCCGCATCATCACGGCCGCGCCGCTCACCAGCACGACGGCCAGAGCCACCTGGACGGCCACGAACGCCGTGCGCAGCCGCTGGCGATCGCCGCCGCCGGTGCTCGAGCGCCCGCTCTCCCGGAGCGCGCCGATTCGGTCGGTCGTCCCGAGACGCGCCGCCGCCAGGATCGCACACCAGACTGCGAAGAGGCCCGTCAGCAGGATCGCCGCCGCTATGAGCGTTCCATCGACGCGCACTTCATTGAGTCGGGGAACGCCCGCCGGCGCGTAGCGAACCATGGCGCGCAGGCCCACCGCGCCCAATCCGAAGCCTGCCGCTCCTCCGATCAGCGTCAGGCCACCCGTCTCGATCACGAATCGGAGCCAGAGGTCCGAGGCCGGTGCACCAAGCGCCGTGCGAATGGCGAGGTCGCGGCGACGCGCTTCGATCCGAACCAGCACGAGCGAGGCCACGTTGCTGAACGCCACGAGCACCAGCAGCGCGACCGTTGCCGCGACCAGCCAGAGGACCTTGTCGAATCCGCCGATGACGTCGTCGCGCATCCAATGCACGACTGCCGTTATCCGAGCCTGCCGTAGCAGGTCCGCCGTTGAGATACCGGGACGCTGCTCCGGGTACGTCTGGGGTATCCGCTCGAGCACGCGCTGGAGGTCGCGTTGCGCCTCTGCCCGCGTGACGCCCGGACGCAGCCGGCCGATGGCGTTGTTCACGAAGGATCCCAGATACGCGCTCTGCGGATCGGGCCCGAACGGAATCCAGAGTTGAGTCGCCGGTTCAGGAAAGGCGAATGTTGCCGGGAGCACGCCCACGATCTCCCGATTCAGCCCTCCGACCTCGATCTCCTTGCCCAGAACGTCGGCGTGCCCGCCGAAACGGTCATGCCACATGCCTTCGCTGATCACCACGACCGGCGGCGCCCCGCGCGCATTGTCGGCTTCGTCGAGGGTGCGACCAAGCAATGGACGCACACCGAGCATCGAGAAGATGGAGGCGGTGACCACTCCGGCGCGAACGCGCTCCGGACTCAGCCTCGGGTCGGGGTAAACGACCGAGACAGCACTGGCGTCGTACGATCCGATGTCCTCGAAGACCTTCGCCGACCGACGGTACGCAAAATAGGTCCCGGGGGATTGCCCGCCGAGCGAGATTCCGACGCCTGGAAAGCTGTGCCAGAGACCCACGAGGCGATCGGCGTTCGGATATGGCAGCGGGCGGAGGAGCACGTGGTCGACGAGCCCGAACACCGCGCAGCCCGCGCCGACTGCCAACCCCACCGTGGCGACGACCGCGGCAGAAAATGTGCGAGCGCGGAGGAGGGCGCGAACGGTGTCTCGCAATTGGAGCGCCATGGGTGCGATCCTTGGGATGGGCCGCAGAGAATAACGCCGGCGGCGTCCGGATGACTACACCACAATGTGTCGATGGCTCCGCAGGGCAGCAACGGTCTCGCGGCCAACAACCAGCCGGTCCCTCACTCCACCGTCACGCTCTTCGCCAGATTCCTCGGCTGATCCACGTTCAGCCCCCGCTTGGCCGCGATGTAGTACGCCATCAGCTGCAGCGGCACCACCGTCAGCACCGGGTACAACATGTCGATCGTCTCCGGGACCCGGATCTCGAAGTCGATCTTGCCCTCCAGCGACGGCTCATCGCGGCTCGTGATCACGATCACTCGGCCGCCGCGCGCCTTCACCTCGCTGATGTTCGATACGACTTTTTCGAACACGCTGTCGTGCGGCGCGATGAACACCACCGGCATGTTCTCGTCGATCAGCGCGATGGGACCGTGCTTCATCTCCGCGGCCGGATACCCCTCGGCGTGGATGTAGCTGATCTCCTTGAGCTTGAGGGCGCCCTCCAGGGCCACCGGGAAGTTGTAGCCGCGCCCCAGGTACAGAAAATTCGTCGCGTCGCGGAACCGCTCGGCGATCTGTTCGATCTCCCCCGCCCGCTCCAGGATCGACTGCACGTGCCCCGGCAGGTCCTCCATGGCCTGGGCGATCTCCCGGCCCTTCTCCAGCGACAGATTTCGCAGCCGCGCCAACTTGAGCGTCAACAGCGCCAGCGCGATCACCTGGCTCGTGAACGCCTTGGTGGACGCCACCCCGATCTCCGGGCCGGCGTGCAGGTAGATGCCCCCGTCGTCCTCACGGGCGATGGTCGACCCCACCACGTTCACCAGCCCCAACGTCTTGGCTCCGCGCCGCTTGGCCTCGCGCATCGCCGCCAGCGTGTCCGCCGTCTCCCCGGACTGCGAGATCACCACGCACAGCGTCTTGGCGTTCACGATCGGATTGCGATATCGGAACTCAGATGCGTACTCCACGTCCACCGGAATCCGCGCCAGATCCTCGATCATCAGCTTGCCGATGAGCGCCGAATGCCAGCTCGTGCCGCACGCCGTGATGATGATGTGCTCCAAGTCCAGCATCTCGGTCTTGGTCAGGTTCAACCCGCCCAGCTTGGAGTACCCCTCCTCGGTCACCAGCCGCCCGCGCATCGTGTTCTCGATGGTCTGCGGCTGCTCGAGAATCTCCTTGAGCATGAAATGTTCGAACCCGCCCTTCTCGATCTGGTCCAGGTCCCAGTCGATCCGGTTCACGTTCTTCGACACGTCGTTGGCGTCCAGATCGAGCACGCGGTACCCGTCGCGCGTCAGCACCGCCATCTCGCCGTCGTCCAGGTATACCACCTGGCGCGTGTGCTGCAGAATGGCCGCCACGTCGCTCGCCACGTAGTGCTCGCCCTCGCCCAACCCGATGAGCAGCGGGCTGCCCTTGCGCGCCGCCACGATCTTATCGGGGTCTCGGCTCGAGATCACGGCAATGCCGTACGTGCCCTCCACCAGGTGCAGCGCCTCGATCACCGCCTCCTCGAGATTGCCCTGGAACGCCGCCTCGATGAGATGCGCCAACACCTCGGTGTCGGTGTCGGACTTGAACACGTGCCCGGCCTCGATCAGTCGCCTCCGCAGGACGCTGTAGTTCTCGATGATCCCGTTGTGCACCACGGCAAGCGTGTCGGTGCAGTCGCGCTGCGGATGCGCGTTCTTCTCGCTCGGCACCCCGTGCGTGGCCCACCGCGTATGCCCGATCCCGGTGGTGCCCCCGATGGGCCGCGTGGCCACGACGGACTCCAGCGCCGCGATCTTCCCCTTCGCGCGCCGCATGTCCACGCCGTCGTCGCCGAGCAGCGCCACCCCCGCCGAGTCGTAGCCGCGATACTCCATGCGTTTGAGCCCATCGATCAACAACGGCGTCGCGACACGCGGCCCCACGTACCCCACGATTCCACACATATGGTCCGACCTCTCCGTATTACCCGCCGAGCGCCTCCAACGGCGCCCGGGACTGCCTGATCAACTCTCGCGCCGCCGTTTCTGTCGGCGCTTCCGCGATCACCCGCACGATCGGCTCCGTGCCCGATGGGCGTACGTGTACCCACCGGTTCGGCCACGATAGCCGCAACCCGTCCTGCGTATCGACGTCAGCGTCCGGAAACGCCGCCCGCAACGCGCCGTAAACGGCGTCCAGACTGGACTGCGGACGCTCCAGCTTGTCCTTGACGATCACATACCGCGGTAGGTCGGCCACGATCGCCGACAGCGGCTTGGCGTCCTCCAGCATCAACTGCAAGACGAGTGCCGCGCCTACCGGCGCGTCTCTCCCGAGATGCACTTCGGGCAGGATGACCCCTCCGTTTCCCTCACCCCCGACCACGGCCTTCGCGTCGCGCATCGCCACCGCCACGTTCACCTCGCCCACCGGCGCCCGGAGCAACACCGACCCGCCGGCCACCGCCGCG
>DATLUQ010000040.1 GCA_035533015.1 Gemmatimonadaceae bacterium
CCCAGGAGGTGTGCCTCGAATACCGCGAACCTTCCCATGCGGCGTGCGAACCCGCGTCCGCCCCCGTTGGAACGCTCTTGGCTGGGCACGGCCCTGGTGACGGGACTCCGGGCCGAGGCGTGAGTCCGGCTGGACCAGATCTTAGGGACCCAGGCCCCCGCTATACCAGATACGGCACGTCGGACCCGCTGGTGGGATACGCGTAGATGTGGTGACGGAGCGCCGGCGCCAGGATGCCGTGGTTCATGGCGAGCGCGAACAGGTTCACGAGTTCCTCAGCGTGATGGCCCAGCAGGTGCGCCCCCACGACGCGCTCCGTTCGCTTCTCGACCAGCACCGTGGTCATACCACACTCGGCCGCCACGCGTCGATTGGAGTACCAGTCCGTCGTATCGTGCGTTTCGATCCGGACGTCGACGCCCTGCTCCGCCGCCTGAGCCTGCGTCAGCCCGACGGTCGCGAGTGGCGGAATCGTGAACACCGCGCTGGGGATGGCGCCGTACGCCGCGCGCTGGTGATCGCCCTCCAGCAGATTCGAAGCCACGATGGTGCCCTCGTAACCGGCAACCGGCGTGAGGGGAAGACTGCCGGGTACCGTCGTGACATCCCCGGCGGCGTACACCCGCGCGTTCGTGGTGCTCCGCAGGTATTCATTCACCGCGATGCCCCCACCACGCGACGTCGCCACATCGGCTTCGTCCAGCGCGAGGCGCGCGGTCGCCGGCACGCGCCCGGCGCCATGCACGACCAGATCTGCGTCGATCACTTCCGTGTGGCCCGCGGTGGCCACGTGCACGCGGAACCCGCCGCCCTGCTGCTCTACGCGCGTTACGTCCGCCTCCGTCTGCACCGTGACGCCAAGACCGCGCGAATGCGCCACCAGCCGATCCACGAGATCGGGCTCGAACTGATGGAGCGGCCGGCCGCGGCCCACAATCGTAACCGTGGCGCCGGCCCGAGCCGCGACATGGGCGAATTCGAATGAGATATAGCCGCCGCCGACGAACACGATGCGCGTCGGGAGTTCGTCGAGTTCGAGGAAATCGGTGCTGGTCCGCACGTGCTCCGCACTCGGGAACTCGAGGGGCCGAGGTTCCGAACCCGTCGCGATCACGAAGTGACGGGCATGCAGGACGTCGTCGCCCACCGCGAGCGCATCCGGCCCGACGAACCGGGCGGAACCATGCAGGGTGACGATGCCCGCCGCGTCGAACCGGGCCTCTCGATTGTCCGGCACGGGGTCGGTAAAGCTCCGCTTGAATCGCATCAGGTCGCCCCAGGCGATGCGGGCCTCGCCGGTGGCGCCGCGCCCGTGCATGCGGCGTTGCCAGTCCACCAACTCCGCCGCGCCGACCAACACCTTCTTCGGGTCGCAGCCCCGCAACGCGCACGTTCCGCCATATGGCAGTTCGTCCACGACGGCCACTCGCCACCCGGCCTTCCGGCAGCGGTAGGCCGGCCCCGACCCACCCGAGCCGGTGCCGATCACAATCAAATCGAATGGTTCAGCCATTGGTCACCTCATCTCCCGTGGTGTGCGTCGTCATCCTGATCGTCACTTCACCCCGCCCAGAATCCACTCCGGATCCCGGACCCACCGCCGGACCAGCAGCCAGAGCACCGTGGCATAGGCCAGATGCGCGAGCACCACCGTCACCGGCATGCCGGGCAGGTTCCGGCCCATGAAACCGACGCCCATTGCCGTCACCGCGGGGCTCGCGAGGAATCCGACCGCCATGAACAGGCCGTAGCCGAGCGCGAACCAGAGCGGCTTCCGGCCGAAGACGACCGCGAAGATCAGCCCGAAGCAGACGCCATTCCAGTAGTGGTATGCCCAGCCGGCGATGTTCGACGCCACCGAGGGCCCGAGCATGAAGCGATCGAGCAGCAAGACGCCCATCAGCTGCGGCAGGGATCCCGGCATCTGGCCCAGGTGAAATCCAGCGATCCGTACGATCTCGAGCGCGATCGTGGCGAGGCCCCCGGCGAGCCCGCCCGCGATCATCCGGTTCACGAGCCGGCGTTCATGCCCGGCCGCGGCCATGGCCAGCACCACGAGCAGCACCACGACCGACGGAATCAGCACCCACACCGCCAGCGTCGACAGGGTGAAGTACCCCGCCTGGGCAATCCACAACAGGTTCGGTGCCACGCCCGCCGCGGCGAGCGCGACCGCGCTGAGCAACAGTTCCTTGAGCGAAATCCTTCCCATGAGTCAAGACCTCGGCAGACGGGCGGCGTGGTGCCGCCCGCCCGCTATCGGGTTCATTACATGCCGCCCAACATGCCCATCATGTTGTGCAGTTTGCCGTCCAGCATCTGCGCGATCTGATCGATCTTCGCGTTGTGGAAGCTCTTGAGGATCTCCGACGGCGGCACGTAGCTCACCACGGTTCCCCCCTGCGCGTCCTGGAACACGTTGATGCGCACCGGCACGGCGACGCCCACGCCGGGGTCCGCATTGAACAGCTCCTTGCCCACGGTCGGGCTGCCCACGAAGATCGTCTCGGACTCGAGCTTGAGCCCGGTCATGCCGATGACCTTGCCCTGGTGGAGTTCGCCCATCACCATCATCCCGTTCGAGGCCACCATCTTCTTGACCTGTCCGAGCACCTGATCCACGGAGCCCTTGGCCTTTACCTGCACCACCGGGCTGCCGGCCGACTGGGCCGACGCGACCGCGGGAGCGGCCACGAGCATCAGCGCGGCGGCCATGCCCGCCAGCACGCGCATGGAGCGCGGGACTGCGATTCGATTGGTCATACAGACATCTCCTGTTGTGTGTGTGATCGGTTCTGATCGTTGACGAATGGATGGGCGCGCGATCGCGCCCCACCCGCCCGCGTGGCGCCACCGCGCGGGTCGACTAGGCCTCGCCTCGGGCCGGGTAGTCGTGTGCGATGATAAAGTCGATGGCGCCCAGCATATCGGGGATCGACGGGCGCCCGAACGGCATGCTGGTCACCGCGATGTAGTAGAGCGTGCCGTCCGGCCGAATGAGGAACAGGCCGGGTTCTCCGAACTGGACCGGTTCGTCGGGCTTGATGCCGTTCGATACGTACAGCCCCCATTCCCGCATGGAGGCGATGCTCTGCCCGTAGCCGACGGTCACATGCTTGAGGTCCCACTCCTTGACGGTGCGGACGGCACGCGCTTCGTCGTCGCCGCTGACGGCGACGACATCGACCCCGCGCGCACCGAAATCGTCGACCCGCGTGTCGAGCAGGCGCAGATAGCTCTTGCACACGGGACAGTGCAGCCCGCGGTAGAACACGATCATGGTGAACCGTTCGGGCTTCGCGGCGTCGAGGCGCCACAGGCCGCGGCCAACCGTGGGGACGGCGAGCGGCGGGGCTGGCTGGAGCGGCCGCAAACGAGTTTCGGTCATTGTCGTCGCGTCCTCACGTGGTGGAGAGCGCGGTGAGATGTTCCTCGACCTTCATGCCGAGAATCACCTTGGGCAACGCGCCGACCGTCCGATCGACCAGCTCTCCGTTCAGGAAGTAGAGCAGGGTCGGAATGGAGCGGACGTTGAACCGGGCCGGGATGTCCGCGTTGGTGTCGATGTCCAGCTTGGCGAACTTGGCGCGGCCCTCGTACTCGGCCGCCAGT
Source organism: Gemmatimonadaceae bacterium (assembly GCA_035533015.1). NCBI lineage: Bacteria > Pseudomonadati > Gemmatimonadota > Gemmatimonadia > Gemmatimonadales > Gemmatimonadaceae > Gemmatimonadaceae bacterium. Next base: position 3,613 of record DATLUQ010000040.1, read on the forward strand.
GCATCCACCACCGGGGCCAGTGCGCGGCACGGACCGCACCACGCCGCCCAACAGTCCACCACCACCAGTCCTTCGTGTCCTTCCACCTCGGCCGCGAAATTCGCGTCGGTGACTTCCACTGGGTGTGCCATGTCGAGATATCCTCCGTTGACGTGGCAACACACGACGCCTCGAAACAGTTCCATCCGGGCCCGCCGGATCGCGATTGGTGGGTGCGGGAACGATCCTCCGCCCGCCGCGGTTGCCGCCGTGGACCCCCTGATAACATTCGGAGACCAGCATGGCACATCGCAGAATCGATCTCGTCTACAGCACTGACTGTCCCAGCGTGGCCCTCGCCCGCATCCAGATCCGCGAAGCCCTCGCGACCTGTGGGCTGGAGGCGGCGTGGCGCGAATGGCGTCTCGACCGCGACTACGTGCCGGAGCCGCTACGCGACGCCGGCTCGCCGAGTGTGTTCGTGAACGGTGTTGACGTGGTCGAGGAGCCGGTGTGGACCGGCAGAAGCTGTCGGCGCTACAGCGCTCCCGACGGGGGCCTCGCGGGCGCACCGGATGCGGCGTCGATCATCGAGGCACTCTCGCTCTCCCGCGCGGTGTCGGCATAGACGTAGAGGCGTCGCGCGTCGTACGCCAATCCGATCTCCGCGCCAACAGCCGGGACGCAGAGTGTGTCGGCCCGCACGTCGACCACCGCGTCCCCAACGGCCACGGCCAAAGTCGTGCGGTCCACCCCATAGTGAACGCCAACGACCCGCGCCCGCACGGGTGATGCCGCGTCGAGTCGCACGGCATCGGTCCGGAACGCCACGACCACCGGCCCGTCGAGGCATACCGGTTCGGGGCACGGCAGGCGACCGAATACCGAGTGCAGCACGCCATTGGCCACCCGCGCGCGCACGAGGTTTGCCACGCCGAGGAATCGCGCGATGGCGAGCGTCGCCGGGCGAGCGAAGATCTCGCGCGGCGCGCCCACCTGCGCGATGCGCCCATCCACGAGGAGTGCGAGTCGATCGCCCAGGAGCCCCGCCTCTTCGAGATCATGCGACACGGTGATCATCGCCGGCCCGTGGCGGGCGTGCGCCTCGAGAATCGCGTTCCGCACTTCGGCACGGAGTTCGGGGTCGAGCGCCGAGAGCGGCTCATCCAGCAGCAGCACCTGCGGCTCGGCCACCATGGCGCGGGCCAGCGCCACGCGGTGCGCCTGGCCGCCACTGAGCGTTTGCGGGCGGCGCGCGGCCAGATCGTCCATGCGCACGGCCTCCAGGGCGGCCATACTCCGCGAGCGCACCTCCCGTCGCGGAATTCCGCGGACGCGCAATGGGAAGGCGACGTTCTCGCACACGTTGAGATGCGGGAACAGCACGGGCGTCTGGTGCAGATAGACCACGCCCCGGCGTTCGGGCGGTTCGTTGGTCACCGCTCGGCCCCCGACGTGAACGGAGCCCCCCGCGGCCGACGCAAGTCCCGCGATGGTGCGGAGGAGCGACGTCTTGCCCGAGCCGCTGGCGCCGACGACCACGATGCGCTCCGCGGAGGCCACATCCAGAGACAGCCCGCGGAGCCCCACCGCGCCGCCGAACGACACGTCGAGGTCGCGCAACTGGAGCGCGGGCGCGGCGATGCGGTCGTCGTTCATGCGGCGACCACTTCGGCGCGGCTCGTTCCGAGCAGGACGCTGCCGAGCACCACCATCGGCGGCACCACGAGCATGAGCGCGCCGACCGCGGCGTATCGCTCCTGCCCGGCGTTGAGATACGAGAACACCTGAATGGGCAGCGTGCGCACCAGCCCTCCGCCCACGAGGAGCGTGAGCGGCACCTGACTCCACGAGACGAGAAAGCCGAGCGCCACCGCCTCTGCCACCTGCCGCCGGAATGCGGGGATGGTGACGTGGACGAGCACCTGCCACGGACGCGCCCCGAGCGTGCGCGCTTCGTCTTCGATGCGGAGATCCGCGACGACGAACACGCTGAGGAAGTACAGCGACGCGAGCCCCGCCGCAGGAATGAGGTGCGCCAGCATCACCCCCACCCAGGTGCCGCCGAGCCCCACGCGAAGGAAGTAGTACTGGGCCCCCGTGCCGACGGCGATGGCGGGCGCCGCGATCGGGAGAAATGCGAGTGCCGCGCCGACGTGGCGCCGCCAACCGGTGAGCGCCGCGATGGCGCGGCCGATCGGAAATCCGATCGCACAACTCAAGACGCCTGTGGCCACGGCGATGCCGGCGCTCACGAGGGCCGCCCCGCCGAGCGCGCCGGGCACGAGCGCCCACGCGTCGCTGGTCACCGCGGCCGGCCACACCGCCGGAAAGAACCAACTCCGACTCACGGACGCGACGAGCAGGAGCCCGAAGGGGACGACGGTCGATGCGACGAGGGCGACGAGGAGGCCCCCGCGGGCGATCGCGCGCATGCGTCCACTATCCACGTTCGCTCCAGGCACGGGCCCATTCGTGCGCCGCCACGGCCACCAACCCCAACGACAGCGCCAGCAGCGTGAGCACGTACGCGTCGCCGCGTCGCGCGAGGTCAAGATCGAGGTAGCGCTCGTAGGTGAGGACCGGGAGCGGCAGCGGATTGCTCCCCGACAACAGTGCCCCGGCCTCGTAGCTCCCGGCAATCACGATGAAGACGACGATCATGGCGGGCAGCAGTCCCCGCCAGAGCATCGGTAACGTCGCTCGGCGCAGTGTTTCCCAAGGGCCCGCGCCAAGGGTGCGCGCCGCCTCCTCGATGGCGATGCCCCGTGTGGCGAGCAGCGAGAACGTCACCAGGCTCAGAAAGGGAAACTCCTTCCACGCCAGGGTCAGCGTGAATCCCAGGCCGCGCGGGTCTCCCACCAGCACCGGCATCTGCGCCGGCGCATGGATGATGCCCACCACGTAGCCAAACCGAGCCAGCAACCCGCTCTGGCTCAGGAGCAGGATGCCCGCCGCAGCCGCCACGATGTGCGGGATCGGCAGGGGGAGGACCGCGAAGAGTTGCGCCGCCCGATCGGCGCGCCCGCCGGCACGGAACGCCACGCCCACCGCGACCGCGGCCGCCGACGCGATCAGCGTCGCGAAAACTGCCGTGCGCGTGGACCACCAGAGCGATCGCCAGGTCTCGGCATCGGCGAACACGTGCGACACGCGTGCCATGGTGAACCCGGTGGCGCCCACGCCGGCCATGCCGAACGCGGCAAGCGTCGCATACGCGATGCCCAGGATCACCGGCGATGTCACGACCGCCGCCGCCGCCAGTCCGACGGCCGAGTCGCGCCTCACCGATTGGCCTCGCGCACCAACCGCCGCCAGTCGGCCTCGAGACGCTCCTGATATCGCGGTGACACTTCCGGTCGGGCATACCGGGCCAGCGAGTCGGCTGAGAGGGCGTGCGGATCGCGCGCCAGGGAATCGAACCGCGCGCGCCAGATCAGCGGGAGGCGATCCATGGCCAGCACCGTCCCATCGGCCCACACGTCCGGCTTCTGTTTCTCCAACTGCGCCGCCGGCGAGAGCAGAAAGTTGGCCACGACCATCGCCCCCGCGGGGTTCGGCGCGTTGAACGCGATGCCCACATAGTGCGCGTTGGCGATCGTGCCGTCTCGTAACAGCAGCGGCCGAGCCGTGGCCGGCAGTATGCCCTGTCGTACCTTGGTCACCACGTCGTTCTGGTTGTAGGACATGCTGAAGTCGATCTCTCCGTTGGCGAACATCCGGTGCAT
>DATLUQ010000041.1 GCA_035533015.1 Gemmatimonadaceae bacterium
CGCGAGCTTCGCAACGCCGAAGGAAGAGGTTGAGGCAGAACTGCGGGCGAAGAGTGTCGCAGAGCATGGCGACGAAGCGAAGGAGCCCCGAACTCCAAGAAGGCCTGTCTCACGAAAGGGAGAATCGTCTGCGGCACCCATCTCCACTCCACCGGCCGAGCGTCTTCCGGGCCGTGGCGGACCCCAGCACAAGTACCTCCAATCGCTCGTACGCAAACTGGCCGAAGATCGCGGATTCAAGGTAGCCATAGAGAAGCGGGTTCTCGATGGGCACGGGCACATTGACGTCTATCTCGAACGGGACGAACTCTCAATTGGCTGCGAGATTTCGGTCAGTACCGGAGCCGAGCACGAGGCCCAGAATCTCTCGAAGTGCTTGTCCGCGGGATTCAGCCACGCAGTTCTCGTGAGTCAAGATGACCGGACTCTCTCAGATGCCCGCGAGCTATTGGGCCAGGTGGATGAAAAGCGCGTTCGGTTCCTCTCGCCGGACGACTTCATTGCCTTTCTGGACGAGTTCGAGACGCCCAAGCCCGCCAAGGAGGCGGACCGTTCGATAAGGTCGCAAAAGGGCAACCAGGAGCCTCCAGCCGACGCCGGGGTGACCCAACGCCTCTTCATCGCCGAAGATGCGGCCACGTATCTCGGACTTGCTGTTCAGACCCTCGCCAAGCTTCGCTGGAGCGGAGACTCGCCACCGTACTGCAAAGTGGGCCGGCGAGTGCTCTATGATCGCGAGGAGATGGATGCCTGGATCAGTGACCGGAAAAGGCGGTCAACGTCCGACATCCCGCGAGAAAGGAAGCCGGAGAAATAAAGAGCTCGACCTTTCTCCGCGTGATTACTACGTGATTACCAAAAACAAAACGCCCCGCATTCCAATTGCGGGGCGTTCGTCGTAACTCTATTGCTGCAACCAACTTACAAAATCGGGACGGCGGGATTCGAACCCGCGACCCCCTGAACCCCATTCAGGTGCGCTACCGGACTGCGCTACGTCCCGTTGTGGTGCCGAGTGCCCTTGTGCGGCCCTCCCCTTGGACCGCCACCCGGCTCCTGCGGCAGAACGCGAAACCTAACCCCCGCGTCCCGCCGCTTCAACTCCGACGTTGCACAGGTTCGACCCCCGCGCCCCAAAAAAGGTTTCCGATCACATCACGGTCGTCTGCCGCCGCCCGATCCCGAACACCTTCTTCACCAACCAGAACACCAGCAACACCGGCAGCACCACCACCAGCGCCAGCTTGAGCAGGCCCACCGCCAGCCCGAAGATCGTCGCCACGAGCACGAATGCCACGAGCGCGATCACGGCCATGATCAGAAACGGCAGGCCGAACAGGAACAACACGCCGAGCACGACGGCGCCGACGAATCCGACGATTGCAGTGACGAGCGTGAACATCGGTCGAGCCTCATGGTGAGTAGGCACCCTTCCCTACGGGACGCCGGCCCCCGGCGTTTCACCTCGGCCGGTCTCGCCCGCGAGCGCGCACCCGACAAGCCGTCACCCGGAAAACACCGGCTCCTCGCGCCGCACGAGATCCTGCCCGTAGCGGCAGAACTGCTCGTCCCGACAGAACCCCGCCGATTCGTACACGCGCTGCGCCGCGTGGTTGTCGCGCGCGGTGAGCAGCTCGAGATGGGTGGCCGACGTCCCCACGGCCATGGTCCGCGCCGCCGAAATGAGCAGGTGCGCCACTCCGCGCCGCCGCGCATCGGGCGCGGTGTAGAGATCGTTCAACACCCACATGCGCGAGAGCCGCAGCGAGGAAAAGGTCGGGTACAGCTGCACGAACCCCACGGTGCTGGCATTGGCGCCCGTCCCCTCGATGGCCACGAAAATCACCGATTCCTTGCGCGCCAGACGCTCCGACAGGAACTCCCGCACTCGGTCCCGATCGTGCTCGCGGCGGTAGAAGGCAAGATACGGCACGAACAGGTCGGTCAGCGCGTCGAGATGGGCGCGCGTTGCCCGGAGAACGCGAATGCCACGGTCGCGTGACGCCATAGATCGCGGTGCCAGAGGGATGCTCAAACGGGAGCGTCGCGGTCGTTCGACCGGACCCCGCAGATAATAACGCGGGGGAATAGAAAAGTGGTGTGGCAAAACTGGCAGAAACATGCATTATGCACATACCACTCGCCGCCATCTCCCACGACCACTCGCCATGCCACCGCCTGCCGTTGGCCTTCCCCAGCTCCTGCTTCCACTGCCCGCCGGGCCCAGCCATCCATACCACGCGCACATCTTCGACGGCATCCGCGACGCCATCCTCCGCGGGCTGCTCGCGCCCGGCGCGCGGCTCCCCTCCACCCGACAGCTCGCCCCGCGGCTCGGCGTGGCCCGCAGCACGGTGGTACTCGCCTACCGGAATCTCGCCGCCGAGGGCTACGTCACCGGCACACACGGCTCGGGAAGCTTCGTCTCGCGCGCCCTCCCAGATTCACCTGCTGCCGCTACGCGCCCCGCCAAGCGGGCCGTGTCCGACCGCGCCGAGCACTATTCCGCCGCCGAGCTTGGCGTCACGACCTCGCGCCGGTCCCCCGTGCCCTTCCGCGTTGGCGAGCCTGCGGTGGACGCCTTTCCCGTGCACATCTGGCGCCGGCTCTACCACCGCCGATGGCGCGTGACCCCGCGCGCACTCATGCGCTACGGCGACCCCGCGGGCTTCCGCCCGCTGCGCCAGGAAATCGTCGACCACCTCGGCGCGGCCCGCGGCGTGCACGCCACCCTCGACCAGGTGATCCTCGTGCGCGGCACGCAGCAGGCCCTCGACCTCGCGGTGCGCGTGCTCGTGGACCCCGGAAACCAGGTGTGGCTGGAGGACCCGGGCTACCTCAGCACCCGAGCCGTGCTCACCGCCGCCGGCGCCCGCGTGGTGCCCGTGCCGGTGGACGGCGACGGCCTGGTCGTGCACGAGGGCGAACGCCGCGCCCCCAACGCCCGCATGGCCTTCGTTTCCCCGTCGCACCAATATCCCCTCGGCGTCACCATGTCGCTCGCCCGGCGACTCGAGCTGCTCGCCTGGGCGCGCCGGGTGGGCGCGTGGGTGCTCGAAGACGATTTCGACAGCGAACTCCGCTACACGCACGCCCCGCACCTCGCGCTCCAGGGCCTCGACTCCGACGCGCGCGTGATCTACGTGGGCACGTTCAGCAAGACGCTCTTTCCCGCCCTGCGCCTCGGATACCTGGTGGTGCCGCGCGACCTGACGCGCGCCTTCCTCAAGGCGCGGACCCTTTCCGACTATCTGTCGCCCACGGTGGAACAGGCGGTGGTCGCCGACTTCCTGGGTGAAGGACACTTCGCCCGCCACCTGCAGCGCATGCGCACGCTGTACGCGGCTCGGCAGGAAGCGCTCGTCCTAGCGGCGGAGCGCGAGTTGGCGGGGCTCCTGCGCATCGATCGGGGGGCCACTGGCCTGCACGTCGTGGGTTGGTTGCGCGACGGAGTGAGCGACCGTGCCGCGTTCGAGGCGGCGCAGGGCGTGGGCATCGAAACGCCGCCGCTGTCGCGGTATTGCCTGGAGGCCACGCCTCCGCCCGGGCTGCTGTTCGGCTATTCCGCGATCACCGAACGCACGATCGCGGCCGCCGTACGCCGGCTGCGCCCCGCCCTGCAAGACGTCACCGCCCGCGCGCGACCGGCCCCCACCCCGTCAGCGGCTTTGCGCCGAGCGGCTCGGTGAACGCACCGCGCCCCGCCACCGGAATCCCGATGGCGGGGCGCGTCGTTTGACTGAGAGCGGCCAGCTCCGAACTGAGCGCCGCCCTTTCCCTACTTCTCGACCGTCAGCTTCGCCACCATGCCCAGCGCGAGGTGGGGCGTGCAGTAATACTTGTATACGCCCGCCGGCACGCCGGCAAACGACACCGTGTAGCTGGAGTTCGGGTTGATCGAGTACGGGGCCTGCAGCGGCGCCACGCTGTTCGGCATGTTCGCCGCGAGCTGCGAGGCGGCGCCCGACGGGATGCTGTCGGCCCAGAAGGTCACGTCGTGTGGGCCGCCGGAGACCATGATGAACTTCACGGCGTCGCCCACGTGGATCGTCAGATCCTTGGGATCGAAGCGATACCCCTGCGCATCGCCCATCATCTTCACTTCCCACGTCTTGCCGGTGGCCGCCATGTAGGTGGCCGAACTCGTCGGCGCCGCGGCCGGAGCCGCCGCCGGTGTCGCGGCCGGAGCCGCCGCCGTGCTCTCGGCAGCCGGGGCCTTCTCGCCACCGCCGCCACAACCCACTATCGCCAGAGACAGCGCGGCCGCGGCCACGCCCACTCCATACCGAACGTTCATCACGAATCCTCCACAGGTGATAAAGAGGCCAGATGGCCCCACTCGCACGTTAGCCGACCAAAACAAATAGATTGGATGGGTCAGCGATACATCCAACCCTTGAATCTAGCTCCCGGAATTCTTCCGCCGGGCGCCCGCATCGAGCCGTGCCACCACCAGCCCAACCGGTCACACACGACCCAAAATCTAGCGCGTCCGCCACCGCGCGGAAGCTCTTGGGCCAGGGCGTGGCCACGGGCACCGCCGCGTGGGACGAATTCGTCTCGTGGTTCAACGCCCGGGAATTCAGCGAGAACTCCGTCCTACTGGGATTCGCCGTCGCGATCGGCATCCTGACGGCACTCGGAGTCGTGGCGTTCTACCGGGCGATCGACGGCGCGTACGTCCTGTTCTATGCCTGGCCGGCCCGGTACATCCCCCCGATTTCGGTGCAGACGTACCGTCCGGCCGTCACGGCGGTCGGATTCGCGGCGGCATACTGGATCATGCACCGGGTGGGCCAGGACTACGACGGAATGAACGTGCCCGACGTGCACCTGGCGATCGTCAAGCGCGGGGGGTTCGTCCCCTCGCGGCCGGCACTGGCCCGCACGGCGGCCAGCGCGGTCACGCTCGGGTGCGGCGGATCGGCCGGCGCCGAGGGACCCGTGGTGGTGCTCGGCGCCGCCATCGGGTCGTGGCTGGGCAGGCGGTTCCGCTTCGAGCCGGCCCGCGTGCGGCTGCTCGTGGGGTGCGCCACGGGAGCGGCCATCAGCGCCGCGTTCAATGCGCCGCTGGCGGGTGCCTTCTTCGCGCTGGAAGAAACGCTCGGCACGTTCTCGGGGGCCTCGTTCGCGCCGGTGGTGGTCTCCAGTGTGACGGCCGCTGTGCTATCGCGCTCCATGCTGGGCAATCACCCGGCCTTCCCCGTCCCGCATCAGTATGGCTACGGGCGGGTGAGCGAGGTGGTGCTGTTCTTCCCGCTGCTCGGCGTGATCGTGGGGCTCACGGCCGTGCTGTTCATCCGCACGTATTTCGGGGTGAGTGATCGGGTGGCCAAGCTGCGGCTGGCGCCGGGCACGATCGCGGTGATCGGCGGGCTGCTCGTGGGGCTGCTGGTGTCGTTGTCTGGCGGCAGGCTGGCCGGGTTCGGCCATCTTGCCATGCGCGTGAGCGTGTTCGGACAGCTCGCGTGGTACGCGCTGGCGGCGCTCGCCGTGGGCAAGTTGATCACGACGTCCCTCACGCTCGGCAGTGGGGGGTCGGGAGGCGTGTTCACGCCGTCGTTGTACATCGGCGTGGCCACCGGGGGCGCGGTGGGCAGCGCGCTCGCCGCGGTCTGGCCGGGCGGGGGGCTGCACCCGGAGGCGTACGCGATCGTCGGCATGGGCGCGATGATCGCGGCCGCCACCGACGCGCCGATCACCGGCATCCTGCTGGTATTCGAGATGACTGATGACTACGCGATCATGCTGCCGCTGATGCTCACGGTGGTGATCGCGCACGTCGTGGCGCGCCGGCTGGAACCCGACTCGCTGTACAGCGGTTGGCTGCGGCGGCGCGGCGAGACGCTGGCGCACGGGGCCGACCGCGACATGCTGGCCGGGCTCCGCGTGGCCGACGCGTACGACCGCAATGCAATCGTGCTCGCGGAGGACGCGCCGGTGCACGATTTCGTCAGACAACTCGGCAGCAGCGACCAGACGTATTTCCCGGTCGTGGACGAGGACGGCCGCCTGGTCGGCGTCGTGGCGATGGCGGACCTGGGGGAGGTGGCCGCGAATTCGAAGGACCTCGCCGAGTTGATCGTGGCCGCCGACGTGGCGCGCCCCACCGAGACCGTCACGCCAGAAGATTCGCTGCTCGATGCCGTGCGCAAGATGGGCGTGCGCGGCGCAGGGGCGGTGCCCGTCGTGCACGGTCAGGACGGACGCTATCTCGGGCTCATCAACCAGAGCCACGTCCTGGGCCTCTACGAGCGCGCGGCCACCGAAGCCAGGCTGCAGGAGAACGTGGCGCTGTAGTCACCGGTCCGCACGGCACCCCGCGGCCCGGGATCAGCCGGTGGCCGACAGCAGCTCACGGGTCCATTCGGCCGGCGCGGCGATCCGGCCCACGTAGAAGTTGCCGAATTCGGCGTACTTCGCGCTCGCCTCGTCGAACCGCATCTCGCTCACGATCTTCTTGAATTCCAGCGGGTCGGCGGCGAACAGCGTCACCGCCCACTCCCACACGTCGAGCCCGATCGAGCCGCTGATGACCTGGACCACGCGGCCGGCGTACTTCCGGCCGGTGAGCCCGTGCCACTTCATTAACTCGCTGCGCTCGTCGATCGGCAGCGCGTACCAGTTCTGTCCGGCCTCGCGCTTCTTGTTCATCGGGTACACGCACACGTAGGGCATGCCCTCACCCGGACGCGGCGGGTACAACCGCTTCTGCACGTGGTCGGAGGCCAGTTCGGCGTCGACGCGCCGCTGCAGTTCGGCCCGGTATTTCTCGTCGCCCACCTTGCCGCCGCGCTCCGCCGCTTCTCGCGCCAACTGCGCCGTCGCGTAGTACAACCCGGCCTCGGCCACACTGAGAAAGTACTCCACGGGCACCAGGAAATCGCTCAGCCGCGCGCGCGCCAGCCGCCTCTGCGCCGCACCCAGCGCGTCGAGCGTCGGCCTGAAGTGCATGACCATGAGGTCGGCTTTCGACCCGACCAGCGAAACGAGCGTGCTCCACCCTTCGCTGCCATCGCCGCCGCTCACCTCGGCCATCGCGGCGGCGAATTCGCGGGCCACAGCCTCCCGGTCCGCGCTCGGCAGCGCGCGCAGCGCGGCCCGATTCACCGCGAACGCCTGCTGCAGCTGGTACCACCCCTCGAGCGTCTCGGGTGCCAATGCCGGTGTCGTCATGGTTCCAAGATCGCCCCGCGGGGCAGCGAAGCAAAGGGCATCGCCGACCGGCCGGGCTGTTTACGGTCTTAGTGGAGCGCTGCGAGCGACGCCCGAAGGCGGGGCATCAGCTCGCGCACGTCGCGCGGCGATACGGCTCCCACCGAGAGCCGGAACCACCCCGTATCCTCGCGCGTGCCGAACGCCTGGAACGGCACCGCCGCCAGCCCCGCCGATTGCAGCAGATAGAGGCGCACCGCCTCGTTGGTGTCCAGCCTCTCACCGTCGGGCGTACGCTTGCCATGCAGACCGAATCGGGCGCTCAGATAGATGGCGCCCTGCGGCGTCGTGCTCTCCACGGCAAAACCATCGCGCGCGAGTTGCTGTAGGCCCTCGGCCAACAGCGAAAGCCGCTCCTGCAGGTCGTGGAGCATTCCTGCCCGGTAGGTGCGGATGTCGTCCTCGGCGCAGAGCAGCTCGCCGGTGGCCATCTGCTCGGGGCGCGGCGCCCACGCGCCGATGTGCGTGAGCAGGTCGGACATGCTGCGGATCACGTCGCTGGGCCCGACGCCCCAACCCACGCGCAGTCCGGTGGCGGCGAACGCCTTCGAGATGCCGTCCACGAACACCGTGTAGGCGGCCATCTCGGGACGCAGCGTCACCGGATTCACGTGCCGGGCCCCGCCGAACGTCAACATCCAATAGATGTGGTCATAGAGCAGGTACAGCGGGCGGTCGCCCGCCCCTCGCCGCGCGTTCTCGCGCAGCACGAGATCGCAGATGTCGCCCAGCTGCTCCGCCGTGAACATCGTGCCCGTAGGGTTCGACGGCGAGTTGAGCGACAGCAGCGACGCGCCGCGCACCGCCTGCTCCAGCATCGCGGCGGTGGGCATGAAGTTGGTGTCGGCGCCGCAGGGGATCTCGATGGCCTTGGCCCCGACCAGACCCGCGTAGTGGTTGTTGTTCCAGCTCGGCACGGGGTACACCACGCGCTCGCCGGGATTCACCAGCGTCTGGAACGCCGCGTGGATCACGGGACGCCCGCCCGACGTGATCACGATCCCGTCCACGGGATAATCCAGCCCCAGTCCGCGCTTGTAGTAGGCCGCGACGGCCTTGCGCAGCTCCAGCACGCCATTGGACGGCGGATAGTTGGTCTGCCCCTGGGCCACATAATTGGCCACCCCGCGCGCCAGTCGCTCGGGCACCCGGAACTCCGAGGGAGAGAAGTCACCCACGGTCAGATTGCAGATCGGCTTTCCCTGCGCGATCAACTCGCGCACCTGAGCGGCAATCTTGAGAATCTCGGATCCGACGAGCCCCTGCGCGAGACGAGACAGACGTACACTCATCGAGATCCGCCCTCCATGGCGTTGGCCCGGGCCCGCCGCCTCATCGTGCGCGCGTCAGCCAGGAGTTGTTGGTCGTCGAACGGCACGCGCTGCCTTGCTCGGAAAATGCGTCAATCCGGCGCGCGATGGAAGCGGGCGCCGCGGTCAGATCTGGAGTCCGCTCACTTCCTCTGCGGGACGGGCCATGCACCGGATCACCGCCGCGGCCGAATTGTACACACCGCGGGCCGTGAGGCGGCCGCCGGCGGTGGTGTGGAACGTGTACCCATGGCGCTCGAGCCCGGCCACTAGGTCCCGAGCGCGCACGCCGCGCGCGTCGAGCAGATCGAGGTGGATTTCGAGCAGCAGGATGGGAGGATGCCCCGCGAGCAGACGCTCGGCCCCGGCCAACGCACGGTCCTCGAAGCCCTCGATGTCGATCTTCACCACGGAGGGGCTCACGCCC
>DATLUQ010000042.1 GCA_035533015.1 Gemmatimonadaceae bacterium
TGGCGTTGATCCCGGCGTCGGATCTCGCGGTGGCGCTGGTGAATCGCTTCGTCACCACGGTGGTGGCGCCCGACCTCCTGCCGCGTCTCGAGTGGGCGGCCGGCGTACCCGCGGAGTTTCGGACCATGGTGGCGGTGCCGACGCTGTTCGGCGGGCGGGCCGACGTAGAGGCGCAGGTCGCTCGACTGGAGATCCACTATCTGGCAAACGCCGACGGCGACGTGCGGTTCGCGCTGGTATCCGATGGGCCGGATGCGCCTGCCGAACACATGCCGGGGGATGAGGAGATCGTCGCTGCGGCGCGCGACGGCATCGCGCGGTTGAACGCCCGCCACGGACCGGCGCCGGACGGGGGCGCGCGGTTCTTCGTCTTTCACCGCCGCAGAGCGTGGAACTCGTGCGAAGGCGTGTGGATGGGCTGGGAGCGCAAGCGCGGCAAGCTCCACGAGTTGAACCGCCTGCTGCGGGGCGCCACGGATACGACGTTCCTGGCGGCGAACGGGCCGACCGGGGTGCGCTACGTGCTGACACTGGACGCCGATACCCGGCTTCCGATGGGCGCCGTCAATCGGCTTGTCGGGACGATGGCCCATCCGCTCAATCGCCCGCGGCTCGATCCCCTGACACAGCGCGTGGTGGAAGGCTATGCGGTGTTGCAGCCGCGTGTGTCGCTGCCGCTCCCGGGCCGCGCGGGTTCGCTGCTCCAGCGGTTGTACTCGGGGGCGTCGGGGATCGATCCGTATGCGTCGGCCGTATCGGACGTCTATCAGGATCTGTTCAACGAGGGATCGTACACCGGCAAGGGCATCTACGACATTGACGCGTTCGAGGCGGCGCTGGCCGGGCGGGTACCCGACAACACGCTGCTGAGTCACGACCTCTTCGAAGGGGTGTTCGCGCGGGCCGGGCTGGTGACCGACGTCGAGCTGTTCGAGAGCGCGCCGGCGAACTATCTGACGGCAGCGGCACGCCAGCATCGTTGGGCACGCGGGGACTGGCAGCTGCTGCCGTGGATCCTGCGGGAGCGACTGTCCCCGATCCATCGCTGGAAGATGATCGACAATCTCCGGCGCACGCTGTCGATGCCGGCGGCATTCCTCACCCTGGCGTTCGGATGGGCGTGGCCCGGGTCATCGCCCGCGCTCTGGTCGGCGTTCGTCCTGACTACCGTGGCGGTGCCGCTGCTGCTCCCGGCATTGGCCGGCGTGTGGCCCCACGCTCCGGGCATCTCCAAGCGGAGCCATCTGCGTGCGGTGAGCCGCGACTTCCGCGATGCCGTGAGCCAGATGGCGTTCACGATCACGACGATGGCGTTCCAAGCGTGGCTGATGGCCGACGCCGTGGTACGAACGCTGGTGCGCGTGTATCTGACGCACGGCCGGATGCTGGAGTGGATGACGATGGTGCACGCCGAGTCGCGCGTGCCGAGCACGGTTGCAGGGTTCTATCGCCGCATGGCCGGTGGCGTCGGGCTCTCGGCGATCGCGGCGGCGGCGGTGACGTGGTGGCACCCGGCCGCGTGGCCGGTGGCGTTGCCGATCGTGGTGGTGTGGGGGTTCGCTCCCGCCATCGCGCGCCGGGTAAGCCGGCCGGGCACGGCGCCTTACACCGCGCCGCTGTCGGCGGACGAAGCGCGCGCGCTACGCCTCATCGCCCGCCGCACGTGGGAATACTTCACGACGTTCGTGACGGCGGAGAGCCGGTGGCTTCCACCGGACAATTTCCAGGAGACGCCGCACCCGGTGATCGCCGAGCGGACGTCGCCCACCAACATCGGGATGTACCTACTCTCGGTGGTGGCGGCCCGGGATTTTGGGTGGGTGGGGACGCTCGACGCGGTGGATCGGATCGAAGCGACGTTGCGCACGGTGGTGGAGCTCGAGCATCATCGCGGGCATCTGTACAATTGGTACGACGTCCGGGACGGTCGTCCCCTCGAGCCGCGGTACGTTTCCTCGGTGGACAGCGGCAATCTCGCCGGCGCGCTCCTCACGCTGGCCAATGCATGTCGGGAGATGATCGAACAGGTGGCGCCCGGGCCGCCGGCCCTGTCGGGCATCGCCGACGCCGCCCTCCTCCTGCAGGAAGTGGCGCGCGATACCGGGAACGACCGGACCGCCGCGGTGGCCGAGCGGCGAAGACTACAGGGTGCGCTGGACGTGGTGCTAGCGGTGATCGCCCAGCCACCCGGCACGCCGGCTGAGTGGGCAGAGCGACTGACCGAACTCGATGCGGCGGCGCGGACGGTGTCGAACTGTGCGCAGGACGTGGGCGACAAGGAGGCGGGAAAGCCGTGGTCGCCGGTGCTCGCGGGCGCGAATGCGCTGCGGGGGGCGGTGCAGACGCACGCACGCGACTTGGATACGCTCATTCCCTGGACCCGATTGCGAATTGACGAGGCGGCGGCTTCGCTCATGGGTCGATTGGCGCCGGCGCCGTCGTTGGCTGAGATGCCCAGCCGTTGTGAAGCGGCGCTCCGTGAACTCGCCGAGATCCGGGCGGCAGTCGCGGAGAGCGGGACGGCGAAGGACATGCGACTCAAGAACATCGACGGGCTCGCCGCGGGTCTCGAGCGGTCCGCCGCCGCCGCCGTGGCGCTCACCCGGCGGCTCACGCAATTCGCGGCCGAGGCGCGCGCGATGGCCGCCGCGATGGAGTTCGGGTTTCTCTTCGATCCGATGCGCATG
>DATLUQ010000043.1 GCA_035533015.1 Gemmatimonadaceae bacterium
ATATGCTGCAAGGCCGCGTGAAAGGCGGCGGCCGCATGCCGCTTATTCTGCAGGCCTGCCGCCGCACTGGCAAGGCCAAGTCGTGGTAGCGCCTCATATTAGAGAGACTAGAAAACCACCCCGGTGCATGATATGCTGCAGAGCCACGCCGCATAACGTGCGCGGTCGAACTCTCACGACAGAGCATCCCCGGGGGGACCACTTGGGGGGCTCCGCCGCGCGGCCAGCGCCCCCCCGGTAGCCTCGGCCCCGAACCCAATCCTCCCAGTTCCCCCATTTCGCTCGTTCGCTGAGAACGGCCAGCCTAACGATACGGCCTCGGCCCTAGAATCGCGCGCTATCGTGGGCCAGGTGGTCATACGTGAAACGGCGTCGCTCGCGGATCAACTCTGCCACGTGGACTTCGGACCTCATTGGGAGGCGCCCCGCAGCCCCATCGTCACCGAGATGATCCCCGCAATGCAGCGTGACGCGATGTGGGCGACCGTGTTCCGACCGCGTACCGGCTATACCTTATCGGTATGCCAACCCCTCCCTACAAGGCGATCGTCGTCGGGGCTACCGGTGCCGTTGGATCGGCGCTCGTCCGCGAGTTGCTCGCCTCTCCGGCCTGCACGGGCATCACGGCACTCGTGCGCCGACCCACCACGATGTTCGCTGGGGCGCCCGGGGGCGAGAAGCTCCACCTCGAGGTGGTCGATTTCCACGATCTGGAAGCGGCCACGGCCCGCCTCGCCGCCGGGTCACAGGTTGCCTTCTGCACCATGGGCATCGGACAGCCGCGCAAGGTGCCGCTCGACGAGTTCCGGCGCGTGGACGTCGAATACGCGGGCGCGTTCGCGCGCGGCGCGCACGCGGCCGGCGTGCGCCACATATCACTGCTCTCATCGGTCGGCGCCGACGTGGCGTCGCGCAATCGGTATCTGCACATCAAGGGACTGGCCGAGGCGGTGGTGGAGGCGGCGGGCATCGCGCGCTCGAGCGTGTTCCGGCCGAGCCTGCTCGTCACACAGCACCTTCGGTACGGCGTGCAGGACTGGCTGTCGCAGACGCTGCTGCCGGTCGTGACGCCGGTACTGCCCGCACGGTATCACCAGATTCGCGTCGAAGACCTGGGGCGCGCGATGCGCCTGAATGCCGAGCGCAGCGGAGCCGACGGGCGCGAAGTGGTGTACTATCCAGAATGTCGCGCATTGCTCGCCGGAACGGCGTAATCCGCGCGTCGAGCACCGATCGTGCGAGGGCCCGTGCGCAGCGCCCGATTCGCTCGGCTTTTCGAACCAGTTCGCCGTGTCCAGGTCCGGTTAGCGCATGACGTCGAGCGTCCTCCTCTACGACGGCCATTGCGGCCTGTGCAACGGGACCGTGCGTTTCATCCTGCAGCGGGAGCGCCTGCACACACTGGAGTTCGCCCCGATCGGCGGCGATTTCTTTCGTGGTGTGATCGCGCGCCATCCCGAGTTGCGGGACATGGACTCCGTCATGTGGGTGGACGCCCCCGACACTCCCGCCGAGCGGGTGGCCGTGCGTTCCGAGGCCGCACTCCGCGTGGCGCGTTACCTGGGTGGCGCGTGGCGTCTGGCTGCGCTCGGCGGGTTCGTTCCGCGGCGGATGCGCGACTGGGCGTATGATGTCGTGGCTCGCTACCGCCACCGGCTGCCCGGCGTCTCTGCCCAGAGCTTCGTGGTTCCGGCGGCCGCGCGGACCCGCTTCCGCGGCTAGGACGCTCCACTTTTCGCCGATAGCTTGCGCTTCGCAACGTCCGATACGACCGTGATGATGACGCGCACGACCTCCGCGGACGGCGGGCGCTCAAGAGACGTAGCGGTCGCCCTGGCAGCCGAGCGGGATTTCACGCAAACTCTTCCCATGCGAAAGAGAATCGAGACGATCGCCGCCCTCGCGCTCGTGGCGCTCGTGGCGCTCGTGGCGCTCGCGACGGCGCTCGGCGCGCAGCAGAGCGCTCCCACCCCCGCAGCCGACTCGGTGCCCGCGGTGCGGCTGGCGGCGCGCGAATGGTTTCGCGACGCCAGGTTCGGCCTGTTCATCCATTGGGGCGTGTACAGCCTGCTCGGCCGCGCCGAGTGGGTGATGGAGAACCAGAAGATCCCCGTGGGCACGTACGAATGGCTGGCGTCCACCTTCGATCCGGTCAAGTTCGACGCCCACACGTGGGTGTCGCTCGCCAAGGCCGCCGGTGTCCGGTACATCACCATCACCGCGCGGCACCACGACGGCTTCTCGATGTTCGCCACCAAGGCCACGCCATACAACATCGTAGACTGGACGCGCTTTGGCCGCGATCCGCTCAAGGAACTGGCCGACGAGTGCCGCCGGCAGGGCATCAAACTGTTCTTCTACTATTCGCAACTCGACTGGCACAATCCCGACTACTGGCCCCGCGGTCAGACCGGCCACTATACGCAGCGCCCCGACACCGGCAACTGGAACCATTATCTGAATTTCATGGACACGCAGCTCACCGAGCTGCTCACCAACTACGGCCCCGTCGGCGGCATCTGGTTCGACGGCATGTGGGACAAGCCCGACGCCGACTGGCAGTTGCCCAGGACGTACGCGCTCATCCACCGGCTGCAGCCCGCGGCGCTGATCGTTCCCAATCACCATCAGGCGCCCAAGCCGGGCGAGGACGTGCAGACCTTCGAGCAGGATCTGCCGGGGGCCAACACCGCCGGCTTCAACACGACGACCATCGGCGCCCTTCCGCTCGAGACGTCCATGACGATGAACGACTCGTGGGGCTTCAACATCACCGATCACCACTTCAAGTCGGTGAACGAGATCATCGCCAAGCTCGTGGGCGCGGCAGGGCGCGACGCGAACCTGCTGCTCAACATCGGCCCCCGTCCCGACGGCACCATCCAGCCCGAGGCCGTCGAGCGGCTCAAGGCAATCGGCGAATGGATGAAGACGTACGGCACGTCCATCTACGACACGCGCGGCGGTCCGATCTCACCGCGCGAGTGGGGCGTGACCACGCAGCGCGGCGACACGGTGTTCGTGCACGTGCTCGACTGGCCTGACCGGGCGCTGGCCATTCCGTCGTTCGGCCGGCGTGTGTCGAGCGCGACGATGCTCGACGGCGGCGCGCGCGTGGGCGTGGCGCAGGCGGACAGTTCGATCACACTGACGCTGCCGGCCGGTGCCGTCACGGCGCCCGACCGTGTGGTGGTGCTGACGACCACGCCGTACCGGTAGTCGCGTCGGGGAGCCGCTGACGGCGCGTACTGGCGCCGCCGACTGACCGGCGCCCGGCCAGCCGCATCTTGTGACTATGCCGCGCGCACAAGAAGACTCTCGGCCGCCCCGGGGCAAGGGCGCCAGGTTCCTGGCCCTCTGCGCCGCGCTCGCCGCGCTCGGGCTCGTCTTCGCGTTCGCCATCCGCCCCTGGTACCTGGCCTGGGGGGCCACCGCCGCCGAGACGGTCATGCCGCT